>NZ_JBKWZF010000007.1:0-86735 GCF_046991905.1 Finegoldia sp.
CGCCCTAACCAACTAGGCTACATCCACCATAGCCTCAATTGACTACTTTATAAGTATACCATACTAAAATATGTTTGTCAAGCTTTTGTAAAATATTTTTCAAGCAAACTTGACTTTATTATTATAGCATCGTGTATTGAATTTTGCAAGTATTATTTTGAAGCCTTGGAAAATCCTTCGTCTTGTGCTTCCTTTTCTGTTGCAAAATATTTTTCTCCTTTTTTTAAATTAATTTTAACATCTTTATAACTTTCTTGATTAGGCATATGATATATCTTAAATCCTTTTTTGTTGATATTTCCTTTAATCATTCCTCTTCCTTTAGAGTCTGTGTATTTTATATATAAATTTGGATCATTTACATAAAAATCTTTCCAGAAACCTTTTTTGTTATCTCTTGCATATTGTTCTGCTTTTTTTAATCTTTCTAAGTATTTTTGATTCGTTGTTTTGGTATATAATTTTGCCATACCTTCTTTCAACAATTTCTCGTTTATAAATTCATCATCTAAGAACAAATATCCAAGTTTTCTGTCGTAAACATCTTATTTTTCATCATCGTATTCTAATCGAACTTTTTTATTTTCTAATAATTGTTTCGTATATTCACTTGCTGTTTTACCCTGTTTAACATTACGCCTTTCATCCATTGCCACGCTTTCTGGTGTATCAATACCAATTAGTCTTACTCTTGTTTTCTTTCCATCTATATTTAATATTACTGTATCTCCATCAACTACTCGAACTACTTCATATAAATTATTTTGATTTTGTGTTTGAATTAATTTATCACAACTCGACAATGATACTATTATTAATAATCCTATAAGAAATTTTTTCATTTTTTAATATCACCTTTTTTATTTATAGCTAGATAATATTTTCTCAGCTATTAGAATCATGTGATTGTTTACTTTTTCTCCCCAATTTTTGTCACTTGCATAGTTTTGGTTCATAGCATAAGAATTATATCCTTTAAAATACTTTCCGTTATCACTAAGATACAATATCTTAATCTTCTTGCCGATATCTTGTATTCCCTCATCTAATGAATCGTACTGGCTAGCTCCATTGTATGGATTGGAATCGACAGCATTAAACCCGAATAAATTATTTTTGTCCTTTGCTATTCTGCTTTGTCCAAAATCAGATTCGTGGTTTGCTATAGCTAATAGATATAACGCGTTAACTCCGTATTTCTTTTCTACTTTTATAAATGAATGTGCATTTCCCTTTAAATCAGTTCCTTCTAATGCAACTTCTAGCATTCGTTCAGATATTTGAGATTTATGAGTTGGATAAAATATGTTCTCTTCAGTTATTTTAAGAGCACCCACTTTTTTAAATTCTTTCAAATCTTCTTGTAATTTGTTTAATGTTTTCATTTCATTATCTTTTAATTCACTTTTTTCATGTGTGATTTGTTTGGAAAAAGAAAAATAATTTCCAGAATAATTTATGATTAAGCATGCACAGAAAACTATCATAAGTATGAAGATTCCGACTCTTTTTTTCATTATTTTTTTGTTTTTCATTCTGCCTCCTAGAATATGAATAGTATTTTATCACAGTTTTTAGAAATTTCCCATTGATTTTCATTATTATAATAATCTTGAATTATTGTATTCTTAAGCTTATAATAAATATATATGCTGTTGTGGCTCAGTTGGTAGAGCAATTGATTCGTAATCAATAGGTCGGAGGTTCGATCCCTCTCAACAGCACCAATTATTAAAACAAAAACTTATCTGGAGGTAAGAATGTCTATAAAAATTATAACTGACTCTGCTTGTCAACTTGCAGGCTCAAATGAAAACGAAAATTTAATTATACTTGATATGCCAGTTATTAGCTCTGATAAAGAATACATAGAAGGAAAAACAATTAATTCTAACGATATGTTTTCTAGAATGAAAAATGGCGAAGTTTTTAAAACAAGTCAAGTTCCATACAAAGTTTATTATGAAAATTTTAAAACAGAATTAGAACAAGGAAATGATGTAATATGTATAACATTATCCAGTGGATTAACAAGTACATTTCAAACTGCTACAATGGCAATGAACGCATTATTAGAAGAAAACAAAGACTATAAGATAATGGTTAAGGATTCTCTTTGTGCTTGCGCTGGAGAAACTTCCGTTATTAATAAGGCTCTTAAACTTGTTGAGTTGAATTATACATTTAAAGAATTAGATGAAAATTTAGATGAGATTTTTGCTTCACAAGAACACATATTTACTGTTACTAATTTAGAGTATTTGTATCGTGGAGGAAGATTATCCAAGACTCAAAAAGTAATGGGTTCATTATTAAATATAAGACCAATAATGAGTGTGGATAAAAATGATGGTAGCCTATACGTTGTTGAAAAAGCACGTGGCGAAAAACAAGCTTTTGCTAAAATCAAAAACTTAATGGCTGAAAAATGTAACAACGATGTTAATTTGAATCAAACTCTTTATGTTTGCTATGGTGAAAATGAAGATGAAGCAGATTTATTAATCGAAAAAATAAAAGAAGATTACGAGTTCAAAAAAATAGTAAAATATCCGTTAGGATGTGTTATAGGCGCTCATATCGGTCCAAATCTGCTAAGTATTTATTTTAGTAACAAAGATTTGGGAGACGAACTATCAGAAGTATAAAAAACAACCTTCTAAGTTATAACTTAGAAGGTATTTTTGTGTAATCTAGTTTTGTTTTGTTGAGAGCTGTGATAAAATCTGGTTTTAATTTCCCTATCACATTTATTTTTTCATGAGTTTGTGGATGAATGAACTGAAGATTGTATGCATGAAGAACTTGACTATTCAATAAGATTTTTTCTTTTTTTAATCCATATAGTTTATCTCCTAAAATAGGATGATGAATATAATTCATGTGGACTCTTATTTGGTGGGTTCTTCCCGTTTTAATTTGAACTTTGACTAGCGAATAATCCTCATTATAATCCAATCTTTTGTAGTAAGAAATGGACAATTTTCCTTCATCGAAAATCATCATTTTTTTTCTATCTTTTGGATTTCTGGTCATATGTTTTTCAATTGTACCACTTTCATCAATTTTCCCATGTACGATACATAGATATGTTTTTGTAATTTCATGATTTTTTATAATTTCTTTAAGTTTTAAATGTGTATCGTTGTCTTTTGCAATTATTATAAGTCCAGTGGTATCCTTGTCTAATCTGTGAACAATTCCCCTTCTATAATCTCCATCAACATCACTCAAATTATCAAAATTATACATCAAATAATTAACCAAAGTATCAGAGTAGATTGTTTCTGTTGGATGAACTATAATATTTTTATCTTTATTAATAACCGCTAAGTACTCATCCTCATACACCACATCCAAATCGTGTTTTTGTGCTCTTATGGTCTTATCTTCTTTTTCATAATCGAATTTGATTTTATCGTTTGAGTTTAACTTGTAGTTTTTCTTCTGAGCTTTATCATTAACCAAAACTTTTTTATCTTCAATAAATTTCTGAATTTCGCTTCTAGATAATTCCATTTCATTAGCTAGGAAAACATCTAATCTAGTATTTTGATTAGAATCGTCAATTAAAAATTCGTATATCATATATTTTCAATCTTCCAGTCAATTGGTTCAAGTCCATTGTCTTTCAAATAATCGTTGGTTTTTATGAAATGGTTACATCCAAAAAACCCTCTATTCGCTGAGAAAGGAGAAGGATGTGGAGATTCTAAAATAAGAGCATCCTTGCTTTTGATTAAATCTTTTTTCATTCTTGCATTGTTTCCCCACAATATAAATACTATAGGTCTGTTTGAATTTCCTAATAATTCGATAATTTTATCGGTTAAAATTTGCCATCCAATTTTTGAATGAGAATTTGGTTTGTTCTCAATTACTGTAAGGGAAGTATTTAATAATAAAACTCCTTGCTTGGCCCATTTCATTAAATATCCATTATTTGGAATTGGATAACCAAATTCATTTTGCAATTCCTTGTAGATATTAATCAATGAAGGTGGCGTTTTAACGTTTGGTTTTACAGAGAAACTAAGTCCATGAGCTTGATTAGGATTGTGATATGGATCTTGCCCTAAAATCACAACCTTACAATCTTCAAATGGAACTAATCTTAACGCTTCAAAAATATAATTCATATCTGGATATACTTTGTAATTTTTATAGTCGTGAATTAAAACTTCCCTAATCTTTTTGTAGTAATCTTTGTCCCACTCATCTTTCAATAATTCATCCCAACTATTTCCTATATTTACACTCATTAATTCTTTCCTTTTAAACTAAATATCACAAGCAATATACATGACACAACAACAGCTATATCTGCCACATTGAACACAGGGAAATCATAGTTAAATGGTAATCTTACAGAAATAAAATCTATAACATAACCTCTGAAAATCCTGTCGATAAGATTTCCCAATGCTCCTCCGAGAAGTAGCCCGTATATTACTTTTTCAAAACTCATCAAACTTTTATAATTTTTGAATATATACACAATAACACATCCAATAATCAACAATGTTATTATCATCAATATCATTTTCTTGTTTTCAAGAATTCCAAATGCTGCCCCTCTATTTTCAAGGTATGTTAGCTTCAAAAATTTGTCAAATATAACAATGTCTCCACTTTTTAGAGAAATCGCCATGTATTTTGTTAAATTATCCAAGCCAATTACCAAAATCATCATTAAAATAGTAACCATATTTACTCCTAAATGTATTTTATATATTTAATTCTCATTTTATCTTTTTTTGTACTTCCCAAAAATTCCTGGAATCTGAATCTCCCATATCCTCTGATAGAAACAAGAGAATTTTCTTTTACTGATTTGCTAGTATTAGTTATAACCTCGTAATCAAGTTTAATTTTCTTGTTTTTGATCATAATTTGAGCATCTTTTCTTGAAATATTTGCCATTTCAGAAACAAAACAATCCAATCGTTCTGAGTTAATAATACCAGTAAATGATTCGTACTTTTCATCATCTTTTTGAATATTTTCATCAATTATAGATGTATAAATGTTAAATTTTTTTATCTTCGTCAAATTTAAATTCAAAAAATTAACCATCGTATTTGTAGCACACACATAAAACTTTCCATTATGCATAAAAATATCTCCGATTTTTTCTCTATTAATACCTAAATTTAACACTGCTCCTAAAATATCCCTATGAGATATTTCTTGTTCTGTCTGAATTTCAAGAATTCCAATATAATCATAAATATTGATATACTCTTCTGAGTAACAATATCTATCCCACATTATAATAACACTATTTTCGCAGTTAATTGGGCAATTTGTAACCTTATAATCTACATCATTTTCAGTGTTTAATATCGAAATAGCATACTCTATTTCTTTAGGATTCATAAAATCAGTTACATAAATAGTTTTTGTCCTTTTAACTGAAATAAGACTATCAATAAATCTATCGATAGTCTTTTTAATTTCTATATCTTGAATGTAATTTAATTCATAACTCATATTAAATCAATCCTATTATTAAAGATTCAATTATTTGAAGAAATAATAATGTGACTAGTGGAGACCAATCTATAATTCCCCTGTCAAATCCTAATACATTAAGTAATTTCTTAGCTGGATACATTATATAATCAGTGATTAAATAAAATGAATCTACAAGAGAATTATTCCTTGGTACATTTAATATTGATATAATAACTCTAATAAAGATTGACCATTCAATCAACTTGAAAATCGTTAAGAAAAAATTTACAATACTAAATCCATTTATCATAATTGGAAAAATCCATTATTTTTTGTAATTTGATCTTTGATTTTACCGTCGATTTCTACTCCTTTTGGAACCAGAACGAAAATATCCTTAGTTACTTTTTGCATTTTACCATCAAGAGAGTAAATAGCTCCACTTACAAAATCAAATATTCTTTGTTTTACATCTTTTTCAAGCATTTCAATATTCAATACAGCGACTTCATTTTTTAAGATAACATCTATTACTTTTGGTGCATCATCGAAACTAATTGGTTCATGAATATTAATTTTAACTCTATTTAAAGGTTTTGATTCCACAGGTTTAGTTGCAGAATTGTTCATGCTTACTATATTGTTTTTAGTTTCGTAATTTGTTTTTTGTTCGTAATCATTTGATTCAGATTCAACATGATCTGATTCATCATAATAGTATTGGTCATCGTAATATTCGTCGTAATCGTCCTCTACCCCTACTAATTTTTTAAATGAATTCATAAATGACATAATGTCCTCCTAATTATAATTTCTTTTACCAAAAATAAAGCTTCCCACTCTTACCATATTGCTTCCTTCTTCAAGTGCAACTTTGTAATCGTGACTCATACCCATAGATAAGTATTTCATTTCTATATTTTTGTATTCTGTATTTTTTATTTTATCATAAATTTCTCTCATTTTCTTGAAAACCCATCTTATTTCTTCTGGATCTTCGGCAAATGGAGCTATACTCATTAATCCTTTAACTTTTACATATTCATACTTTTCAATTTCTTCAATAAAAGAATCCAAATCATCTAAATACAAGCCAGATTTTTGTTCTTCTTCTGCAACATTTAATTGAATTAAACAATCTTGTGGTTTATTAATTGCAGAAGCTCTTTTTTCGATTTCTTTCAAAACACTCATTCTATCCAATGAATGAATTAGACATGCTTTACCAACTACATCCTTTACTTTATTAGATTGTAAATGGCCTATCATATGATAATTAACACTATCTTTTAATTCATCGTATTTCCAGCTCATTTCTTGTGGTTTGTTCTCACCAATATCAGTTACTCCACAATCGATAGCTTCTCTGATTCTTTCAATATCCACAGTTTTAGTAACTGCAATAAGTTGTGGCTTTTCTCCGTGTGATGCAAATTTTTTTAAGTTATCATTAATTTCATTAAGATTATCTTTGATACTCATTATTTTAAAAGTTCCCCCTCTTTAACAAACCTTGGATTTTTGACGATGTAATCGTACAACTCCAACGTTTTTACTTTTCTGTTATTAACATCAATCTCTCCATCAGTACCCGTTGAAACATATGCAAATTTATCATCAGCTTTCAAAACTTTAACTGCTACAAATTTAATTATTCCTGTTTCTTTTTTGATGTAAACACCTTCTATCGAATCTTTTGTAAGAATTGATTTCTTCGGTATTTTGAATACCTTTGTTTTCTTGTCGATTACAGTTATAGGAATAAATCTTTTGTTTATCAAATCATTAATACCATCATTCATATCACAAACTATAGTTATGATACCATCATTTTGTTTAATATCCTTGATGTGAGCTGAATAATTGTTTTTCCCAAATGTAATTTCTATCTCATCATTAGCCTTCAAGTTTCTGTTGAACTTAGAACTTTCGACATCAAACAAAAGTGACAAATTCATACTATCTACAATAGATAAGCCCTTCATGCTATAATTTTCATCTAAATCTCTTAAATAAAAATCATTTCCGATAATATTTGAAGAATTGTAACCTACTAAGTTCTCATAATTATCAACATCGCTGTTTATCACTCCACTAACAGTCGTTTTAACAGTTGTAGACTTTGAGTTTAAAACCTCTTTTAGTATTTCTAACTCTTTTTTTAAATGAAAATACTCTTCTTCTGTGATATTTTTCTTTTTATCGTACTCTACCAAAAACTTATCATCAAAATTTCTGTTTCTAATAGAATTAGACAAAGTTTTTATATCTGTATCTTTAATTTCAAAATTTTTTGTAGTTTTGTCACTATGATTTATTTCCAAATCATTGAGTTTATCATCAATATATTTTGTACTCATCTGTAAATTAACTTCTTTTGGAATGTTTATTACATTTGAACCTACTGGATACTTTACTTTCTCAGCTACTTTTGTTTCCACATCGTTCAAATAAATGTACTCGTCTTTTAACACAAGGGCATTTACATTGATTTCGTTTTTAATTTTGGAAATATCATTCACAAGATATAGATTTTTTTTAAAGAAAAAACCCACTAAATTGTGAACAATAAATACCAATACTAAAACAGAAATACAAATTATAAAAATTTCTTTTTTGTTTAATCGCTTCGTTTTCATATTCTGATTATATCACAGTATAATTTACATTCCAAAATTAATTATCGCTCTTTTTTCTCATCATTGAGTTCGGTTGAAGCTTTTCGTCAATCTTAATTTTAAATATTTGTTGTGCTTTATTAGCTACTTCAATTTCCTTCATATTTTCATCATACAAAGTGTCGATTTTGGTAGTTATAAATCCATCCTCTGGTCCAAATATTTCCACTTCATCGCCTTTGAAGACTCTGTTCCTTTGCTCAAAAGTTGCAATTTTAGTTTCTTCATTGTAATCCAATAATAAACCAACAAAATCATATTTTCTAATGTATGATGATGATTCATACAATTGATCATTTTCATCTGGTTTCTTTTCAAAAAATCCCGTAGTAAAATCCCTATAAGAAACCTTTTTGATTTCATCTAAAAGACGTTTAGCTATAGATTCGTCAAATTCATTATTGTAATATTTATCTATGGCAATTCTGTAACTTCTAACTACAGTAGCAACATAATATTGGCTTTTAACTCTACCTTCAATCTTCAAACTATCCACACCATATTCTATCAATTTATCCAAGTGTTCAATCATGCACAAATCTTTTGAATTGAAGATAAAAGTTCCCCTATCATCTTCTTCTATTGGAAAATATTCCCCAGGTCTTTTTTCTTCAACTAATCTATATTTCCATCTGCAAGCTTGTGCACAGTCGCCTCTGTTTGCATCTCTACCAGTCATGTAGTTACTTAATAGGCATCTTCCCGAATAAGACATGCACATCGCTCCGTGAACGAAACATTCTAATTCACAATCAGGAATATTTTTTTTGATATCTTGAATTTCTTTTAAAGATAATTCACGTGCCAGTACAATTCTTTTTATACCTTGATCCATCCAATATTTTACAGTTCTAAAATTTGTCACTGAAGCTTGTGTAGACATGTGAACTTCAATATCTTGATTTATACTTCTAATAATAGAATAAATTCCCGGATCAGAAACTATCAATGCATCCACTTTTAAATCTATCAAATTTTGAATGTATTCTTCAATTCCTTCCAAATCTTCATTGTGGGCTAATATGTTCATAGTTATATATATTTTTTTGCCTCTACTATGAGCGTATTCAACCGCTTCTTTCATATCGTCCAATGTGAAATTTTTAGAAGCAGTTCTCAATCCATAATCTGGACCTGCCATATACACCGCATCTGCGCCATAATCAATGGCTGTTTTTAATTTATCCAAATCACCTGCTGGTGCTAATAATTCAACTTTTTTCATTTAATCTCCTCAAAAATAGCCGGAAATCATTGACTTCCGACTTTTTCTATTTTAATTTAGTTATACTCATTCCATCGTCTATTGGTATTATAGTTGTATCGTATTTTGAACTGTCAGATATAATTTCTAAAAACTCACGTAATCTCTTAACTATTGTGATTTTTCTGTGTCTATGTTCATAGAATTCTTTCTCACATACCATTCCTCTAAACAAAACATTATCGCATACAATAACAGAATTTTGATTAGACAATCGAACAGCTTCTTCAAAATATTTAATATATTGTCCTTTTGCAGCATCAATAAATATCAAATCAAATTTTGTAGTTAAATTTTTCATTACTTCATATCCATCTCCAAAAATTAAGTTAATATCATCATAGCCATATTTTTTGAAGTTTTCTCTAGCAAAATTCTCATTTTTTTCGTAGTTTTCAACTGTGGTAATCTTCGCATCGGGACATGTTTTTTTCATAATAATTGAACTATAACCAATAGCTGTGCCAATTTCTAAAATAGATTTTGGTTGTTCCATTAATAAAATCATCTTTAACAATTGTCTAACTTCAGGCTCAACAATTGGTATATGATTATCTTTAGCAAATTTTTCTAATTCTAAAATAGTCTCATCGTTGCTTTTAGATAGTTGTCTCAAATAATCTTGTAGTTGTTCATTTACAATACTATTCATCTTCTAATCTTATGCCACTTTCTAATGCATCATACACATCTTTTAAAATCATAGAAAATCTTGCATCAGCTTGCAAATAAGCTGCTATTTCGTGATTGGTCATTATTATGTTTTGTAAACTTTGTAGTTTTTTCATATCTTCAGGATCTTCTGTTCCTGTTTGTTGAATCTTTAATTGATATTCAAAAAGATGTTTTTTGAAATCATCTATCATATTCTTATTGCTTTCGCTTTTTTCATAAACTTCCTTATGAAGTTTTTTTAGTTCTTGAAATTCTGAAGAATTATTTAACATTTGTGCTAATTCTTCAGCTTTTTTCTTATATTCCATATTATACCTCCATAATTACTGGCAATATCATTGGATTTCTTTTTATTTCTTGATATAAGAATTTCTTTAATGATTCTCTAATATTATGTTTAAGAGTAGACCAATCATAAATATTTTTCGTGTAACACTCGTCTAAAACTTTTTGAACAACAGATTTACATTCTTCCATTAAGTCATTGTTTTCTTTGACATATACAAATCCTCTTGAAATTATATCTGGTCCTGCTACAACTTCTTTATTTCTTGCATCTAACGTAATTACTACTACAATAAGTCCATCTTCTGATAAGTGTCTTCTATCTCTTAAAACAACATTTCCAACATCGCCTACACCTAGTCCATCTACTAGAATGTTGCTTGCAAACTTTGTATCTACTAAATTAATGCTTTTTCTTGTAAATTCTATGGTGTTACCATTATCTGCTATCACTATATCTTTTTCTTTCATTCCCATATCCAAAGCCAAATTTGCATGACATTTTAAATGTCTCATTTCACCGTGAAGTGGAACAAAAAATTTAGGCTTTACTAAAGAATGCATCAACTTCAATTCTTCTTGACAAGCATGTCCACTTACGTGAACATCAGCTAATGATGAATAAATAACCTTAACTCCCATTTCCATCAACTTATTGATAACTGAGCTAACTTGATTATCATTACCAGGAATTGGTGTCGCAGATAAAATAACTGTATCAGTAGGATCCAAATGAACTTTTCTGTGCGTTCCATTTGCCATTCTTGTCATTGCACTCATAGGTTCTCCTTGAGAACCTGTTGTTAATAGCACAATTTCATTAGGTTTGTATTTGTTAATATCATTGATATCAATTATTGTTTTTTCATTAACCTTAATATATCCTAATTCTCTTGCGACGTTAACAGTGTTAATCATCGATCTTCCAGACAATGCTACTCTTTTATTAAAATGTTCCGCTGCAGAAATCACTTGTTGAATTCTATGAACATTGGAAGCAAAGGTCGCCACAATAATTCTAGCAGGTGCATCGTCAAATAAATTAATAAATGTTTTTCCAACACTTTTTTCGCTTAAAGTATAGCCTTGCCTTTCAACGTTTGTACTATCTGCAAAAAGTGCTAATACTCCCTTGTTACCTATTGCTGCTATTCTACCGAAATCCATTCTATTATTATCAATTGGAGTATAATCTATCTTAAAATCTCCTGTAAAGAATAAAACTCCAACAGGTGTTGTTATAGCTAAACTTGCAGCATCTGGAATTGAGTGACAAACTTTCACAAATTCTACGCTAAATGTACCTAATTTAATAGATTTTCTGTAATCAACAGTATGAAGTGATTTTAGGCTTAATTTATGCTCCAATATTTTATTTTCTAAAAGTCCCATAGTAAGTTTTGTACCATAAACGGGAATATCTAATTTTTTTAATACATAAGGGATTGCTCCAATATGGTCTTCGTGACCATGAGTGATTACAATACCTCTAATCTTTTCTTTGTTTTTTTCAAGATAAGAAATATCTGGAATTACTATATCTACTCCCAACATTTCTTCATCTGGAAATGTCATCCCACAGTCTACAACAATAATATCGTCTTTATACTCAATTACTGTCATATTCTTTCCGATTTCGTTAAGTCCTCCTAGTGGAATAACTTTTAATTTATCAATATTCTTTTTTGCCATTTATTTCTCCTCATTTTTTATTTTTTCTTGGCAATCAGAACATATTCCATAAAACTTTAAATCGTGGTTTTGGATATCAAAGTTGTAATCCTTGCTAATTTGCTTTTCAATATCTTCTAACAAATCGTATTTAACTTCATCCACTTTACCACAATTTGTGCATATAATATGGTGGTGATGATGATCCTCATCTTCATCAACTAATTCATATCTGTATCTTTTATCATCAAAATCTAACTTATAAACTAAGTTTAGTTCTTCAAAAATCAATAAAGTTCTATAAACCGTAGCTATACCTATTTCCGGATCTTTTTTACTAACTATCTCGTTTAATTCTTCCGGAGATAAGTGTGAATCCATATTTTCTAACAATGCTTCAAAAATAACTTCCCTCTGTTTAGTGACTTTGTATCCCGCATTGATTAGTTTAGTTTTCAATGTTTCTATGTTCATTATTGCTCCTTTTGTGAATTCATTAAATCTTCATAGACTTGGATGGCATCGTTTAATTCTTTTTCATCCTCTAATCCAATGAATTCAACTTGTTCATCATTTTCAATATATTTCAAAATAACATTCTCACCATTTGATATATCTTCTAATATACAATAATTATCTTCATCCATACCAAATGTATTGATTATTTTAAATTCTTTTTCATTATTATTTTCATCATATAATTTTATTGTTTCCATAATCATCTTCCCATATCCAAATAAGTTTGCAGAATGTAAGTTGCTGCAACACTATCAATTACATCTTTTCTTTTTTTTCGTGAGACATTCTGTTCTATTAACACCCTAGTAGCGCTAACAGTAGTCAGTCTCTCATCAACATATACAATTTCTAAATCTGTGTGTTTCCTTAATTCTTTTACAAATGTTTTTACTTTTTTAGCTTGAGGGCCAACAGTATTATTCATGTTTTTGGGTAGACCTACTATAATTTTAGTAACGTCTTTTTCTTTAATTATATCATTTATAATTTCTATATCTTCGATTTTACTTTTTCGTTTGATAGTCATTAAAGATTGTGCAGTCAATAAAAAAGGATCACTTATAGCTACCCCTATAGTTCTATCCCCCACATCAAGTCCAATATATCTTTCCATATCTTATTAATATTTTGAGAGCTGTTACAAGTAACAGCTCTACATAATCCTTTATTTATCTATTTCGTTCAAATAAACTTCTAACATTTCTCCTAATAAATCATCTCGATCGATTTGTCTAATCAAATTTCTCGCATTATTAAAGCTTGTAATGTAAGTAGGATCACCTGATAATATATATCCAATAATTTGATTTTTAGGATCATATCCTTTTTCCTCTAAAGCTTGGTAAACTTTCTTCAAAGTTTCCTTTATTGATTTCTGTTCAAGTTTTGATGCTTCAAATCTAACCGTATGGTTTAAATCCTTACCTTCCATTTTTTGCCTCCTTTAAGCATTAATTTTTGATCTTACTGTTTCAATTCCCTTTTGTAGTGCTTCATCAACTTTAGAGTTATCTTTTGCACCAGCTTGTGCAAAATCTTTACGTCCGCCGCCATTTCCACCGCATACTTTGGCAACTTCTCTTACAATGTCCCCAGCAAATACACCTTTCTTAACTGCTAAGTCCGTAACTAAAGTTATAAATGATACTTTTGATTCATCTGAATTAGCTAGTATTACAACACCATCTTCTAATTTTGATTTAATATTTTCTCCAAAATCTCTAAAAGAATTATTGTCCAACCCACTTAACTCAAATATACAAACTTTTGTGCCGTCAATGTCTACAGCATCCTCAATAACTGAATCAATATTTGAAGATAAATCCTTATTTGTTATATCTTTAAGTTTTTTCTTCAATTCTTTAATTTCTTCAGTGTTCATTTCAATTCTTCTTGTGATTTCATCTTCATTAGTTGCCTTTAACGAATGCTTAACAATATCAATCAAACTATCTCTATCTTTTAAATATTTGTATACTGCGCGACCAGTAATTGCTTCAATTCTTCTGACACCTGCAGCTACACTTGATTCAGAAAGTATTTTCAACATTTGAATGTCACTTGTTGTCTTAACGTGAGTTCCTCCACATAATTCTTTAGAATAATCTCCCATTTGAACAACCCTTACAACATCTTGATACTTATCTTCGAAAAGACCTCTAGCTCCAATTGATTGAGATTGTTCTAATGACATTTCATCAATTTTTACAGGAATACCTAAAGCTATTTTTTCATTGACAATTTGTTCAACTTTTTCTAATTGTTCTTTAGTAACTGCTTCAAAATGTGTAATATCAAATCTTAATCTTTCTCCATCAACATAAGAACCTGCTTGATTAACGTGATCTCCTACAACATCCTTTAATGCTTGATGCAATAAGTGTGTAGCAGAGTGATTTTTCATAATATCTCTTCTATTAAGTTCATCTACTTCGATTGTAACTTTATCGCCTACATTTAAGCTTCCTTCGATAACTTTTACGTAATGCAAGAATACTTTCTTTCCAGTTTTTTTCGTGTCGTAAACTTCAGCTTTGAAATTATCATTATAGATAATTCCCTTATCACCTACTTGACCTCCACCTTCTCCATAGAAAGTTGTACGGTCTAATACTATTATACCCATATCTTCAGCATTTAAATTATTATCATTTTCACCGTAGATTTCGATAACTTCACTTTCATCTTTTAAGGAATCATATCCATCAAATTTTGTTTCAGGAAGTCCTTCGCCATATTTTTTGTCAGAAGACCAACCCATGTTAGATTCATTTCTTGATCCTCTAGCTCTTTGTTTTTGTTCTTCCATTAACTTTTTGAATTCATCTTCATCTACAGTTTTGTTGACTTCACCAACCAATTCCTTAGTTAAATCTATAGGGAATCCATAAGTGTCATATAATTTAAATGCATTTTCTCCACTAAACACATCTGATTCAGTTTCTTTTAGCATAGAATCCAAAATACTCAAACCTAAATCCAAAGTTTCTTGGAATTTCTTTTCTTCAGCATTAGCTATTTTTACAATTCTATCTCTTTCTTCTTTTAATTCAGGATATCCAGATTCATAAACTTTAATGCAAGAATCTATAACTTTTTCTATAAAACTGTCGTTTATTCCCAACAATTTTCCGTGTCTACAAGCTCTTCTTATAAGTCTTCTTAGTACATATCCTCTTTGCTCATTGCTTGGAATAACACCATCATATATTAAAAATGTCATGGCACGTACGTGGTCAGCAATAATTCTGATTGAAACGTCGTTTTGATGATTTTCTTTGTATTTTACGCCTGAAATTTCTTCAATAGTTTTGATTATATCTTTTACAAGTCCAATTTCAAAAATATTATCAGCATTTTCCAAAACCATTGTAATTCTTTCAAGACCCATACCAGTATCTATGTTTGGATGAGCAATTCTTTCGTATTTTCCGTCAGCAGTTTTGTTAAATTGTGTGAATACCAAATTCCATACTTCCAAGAATCTTTCGCCCTCATCACCAGGTTTTGCATCTTCTCTAGGGTCAAATTCAAATCCTCTGTCTACGTGAATTTCAGAACATGGTCCACAAGGTCCTTGATCTAATTCCCAGAAGTTATCAGCTTTTCCTAATTTAACAACTCTTTCTGGACTTACTCCTACTTCATTTACCCAAATATTATAAGCTTCTTCGTCTTCTTCATATACAGTTATCCACAATATATCTTTTGGAACTTCTAATTCATTTGTTAAAAAGTCCCAAGCCCATGTAATGGCTTCTTTTTTAAAATAATCTCCAAAAGAGAAATTACCAAGCATTTCAAAAAATGTACCATGTCTTTGAGTCTTTCCTACTTCGTCAATATCTGCTGTTCTGATACATCTTTGTGAAGATGTTGCCCTGTCTTTTTTTAATTTTTTCTCACCTGTAAAATACTTTTTCAAAGGTGCCATTCCAGCATTTATAAGTAAAAGACTTTTATCATCTTGTGGTATAAGAGGAAATGATTTGATAACAAGATGTCCTCTTTCCCCAAAATAATCTAAGAATTTTTTTCTAATTTCATTTAAACCGTAATCTTTCATTATAACCTCACTAATTTTTAAAAAACATTTTAATCTTATCTTTAAAATGTAAATATAATATTTTAACTGTAGCAACGAATGGAACTGAAAGAATCATACCTACAACTCCAAACATTCCTCCACCTATAATCAAACTAACAATTACTAACAATGGATTAATTCCAATTTTTGAACCTAATAATTTAGGAGCTAGAATATTATTTTCAACCCATTGAATAGAAACAAACACAATTACTACAACTACTGCTTTTAATGGACTGTCCAAAAAAGCCAAAATAAAAGCTGGAGTAACCGCTATAAAAGGACCAATATATGGAATAATATCGCCTACCATAGTAAGTATTCCAATTATAATTGCAAAATCGACTTTCATAATGATTAAGGCAATCGCAGTCAATACTCCCACAAAAATCGCCATAATCAATCTGCCGCGAATAAATTCACTGTAAGCTTTATCCATATCAGAACATATATTAAAAAATTTATCTTTATTCTCATTTGGTATGAATCCCATTATAAAGTCAATGCATTTTTCTTTATCTAAAAGCATATAAAAGCTTACAACTGGAACTAAAACAATTCTAAGTAAATTACTAAATATATTTCCCGTAACATTTCCTGTTTGGGATAATTTGTCCAATATTGAAGTTTGGATAGTTCCAAGCTTTTGATTAATTGTTTGCATTGCGTTGGACATAATTTTGCTAACATTCGGATATTCCTTAAATATTTTATTGTTAAGAGCATTTAATTTCACAGATATATCCGACATAAAGCCAGGTAAGCTTATTATCATTTTTTTAATTTGTTGTATAGTTTGTGGAACAACAATCATCCCCAATAAAATAATCAAAAGGATTACTATAACGTAAATGATTAAAATAGCTATTGACCTTTTAACTCCTTTGTTTTCAATATGTTTTACCAAAGGATTTATAATATATGAAAGCACTATTCCTATCAATAAAGTATTAATTGTATGATATATGATTGGATATTTTGAAAATAAAGCTGCAATTCCTAGCAATATAAGTATTAATATGGTAGTCTTTTTTATTTTATGAAAATTAAATACAATTTTGTATTTTTCGTCTACTTTACTATTTCCCACAGTAATTAGAAAATAAGTTCCAAAAACCATGAAAATAATAGTTATAAATATTAAAGCGTTACGCAAAAATTCAGAACTAATAAGCATATCTATTTCTCTTTGCTAATTAAATCTTGCAAACTCACGTTTTTAATGCTGTTAATCATATCATCGTGCATTTGAGTCCAAATAAGCCTAGATGGACAAGTGTCTTCTCTTGAACAAAGTCCGGAAACTGCAGAACATTCTGTCACTCCAAAAAATTCTTCTAAACACTCCAAAATTTCAGCTACTGAAATTTCTTTTGGAGATTTTTTCAATAAATAACCGCCTTGTACACCTCTAACTGAAATCACTAAATCTTGTTTTTTCAATTCTCGTATAAGTTGTTCTAAATAATTATTACTCAGTCCTGTGGCTTTAGATATTTCATTCAAACTAACTGGATTATCTCCATATTTTTTGCCTAAATATATCATAGCCGCAAGTCCATATCTTCCTCTCGTAGATAATCTCATAAGCCCTCCTATTTATGATAAATTTTATCATAGTAAAATAGTTGTGTAAATATCCTATTGCAATAATAATAGTAGATTAAGAAAACTCAATCTACTATTACCAAAATTATTTTACAATTATATTAAAAATTCTACCTTTTACATAAATTTTCTTAACTACGTTTTTGCCTTCAAGATATTTTGCTACAACATCATCTGCAATAGCTTTTTCAAAAACTTCATCTTCAGAAGCATCTCTAGATATCTCTACAGTTGCTCTTAGCTTACCATTTACTTGGATAGGAAGCTCTATTACATCCAAAATAGTTTTCGATTCGTCATATTCTGGCCAACTAGCTTCGTGAACATATCCTTCATATCCCATTCTTTGCCAAATTTCTTCTGTGATATGAGGACAAACTGGATTTAATAATATCAAGAATATCTTGAATTGTTCTTCGGAAATTTTATCTAAGTTGTTGAATTCATTCAATAATGTCATAAGTTGAGCGATTGCTGTATTAAATTTCAAGTTTTCATAATCTTCTGAAACTTTTTTAATAGTTTGATGAACCAAAGTTTCCATTTTTTCAAAATTAGAATCTCCATCAACTAATTCTTGCGTTCTCCAAACTTTATCCAAGAATTTTCTGCAACCTTTAACACCATTTTCAGACCAAGGAGCTGATTTTTCAAAATCTCCAATGAACATTTCATAGCATCTCAAAGTATCTGCACCAAAATCTCTGACGATATCATCCGGATTTACAACATTACCACGAGACTTACTCATTTTTTCATTGTTGTCGCCTAAAATCATTCCATGGCTAGTTCTCTTCATATATGGTTCTTTTGTAGGAACTACTCCAATATCATACAAGAATTTGTGCCAAAATCTTGAATACAATAAGTGAAGTGTAGTGTGTTCCATTCCACCGTTATACCAGTCAACTGGAACATAATAGTCCAAGTTTTCTTTACTTGCTATCGCTTCGTCGTTGTGTGGATCAGTATATCTCAAATAATACCAAGAAGATCCTGCCCATTGTGGCATAGTATCAGTTTCTCTGACAGCATCTCTACCGCATTTTGGACATTTTGTATGAACAAATTCATCTATATTAGATAGTGGTGATTCTCCATTATCTGTAGGTTCATAATTATCAACCTTAGGCAATACTAGTGGTAAATCTTTTTCTTCCAATGGAACCCATCCACAATGTTCACAGTAAACCAATGGAATTGGTTCTCCCCAATATCTTTGTCTAGAAAATACCCAGTCTCTTAATTTATAATTTGTTTTCTTGTGACCTATTTCTTTTTCTTCAATGTATTCATACATTTTTTGTTTTGCTTCGTCTACACTCAAACCATTTAAAAACTCAGAATTAATAAGATTTCCTTCATTAGTTTCAGTGAATGCAGAATTTTCTATGTTGGATCCTTCAATTACAGGAATCATTTCAATGTTGAATTTTTTAGCAAATTCGTAGTCTCTGTCATCGTGAGCAGGAACTGCCATAATAGCACCTGTTCCATAAGTCATCAATACATAATCTGATACATAAACAGGAATTTCTTTGTTAGTCAAAGGATTAATCGCTGTTAATCCATCAATTTTGTATCCTGTTTTTTCTTTAGATAAATCTGTTCTTTCCAATTCGGATTTCTTAGCAACTTCTTGTCTGTAACTTCTGATTTCTTCGATGTTTTTAATTCTATCACTATATTTTTCAATCAAAGGATGATCAACTGAAATAACCATATAAGTTGCACCAAATATAGTATCTGCTCTTGTTGTAAAAACAGTAATTTTTTCGTCAACTTCTTTTATTGAAAAATTAATTTCTGCACCGTATGATCTTCCAATCCAGTTGATTTGTTGCGATTTTATTCTATCCAAATAATCGACATCTTTTAAATCATCTATAAGTCTATCAGCGTATTCAGTAATCTTAAGCATCCATTGATTCTTAACTTTTCTGATTACTTCACCGCCACATCTTTCGCAGTGACCGTTAATTACTTCTTCATTTGCAAGTCCTGTTTTACATGAAGGACACCAGTTAATTGGCATTTCCTTTTTGTAAGCAAGTCCTTTTTTAAACATTTGGATGAAAATCCATTGAGTCCATTTATAGTAGTCTGGGTCTGTTGTATTTATTTCTCTGTCCCAATCAAAAGAAAAACCTATTGATTGCATTTGTCTTTTGAAGTTTTTGATGTTGTTTTCAGTAACAATTTCTGGTCTTATTTTATTTTTAATAGCAAAGTTTTCTGTAGGAAGTCCAAATGCATCCCAACCCATTGGATATAAAACATTATATCCTTGCATTCTTCTTTTTCTTGAAACGATGTCCAATGCAGTGTATGGTCTTGGATGACCTACGTGTAGTCCTTGTCCAGAAGGATAAGGAAACTCTACCAATGCGTAGAATTTTTCTTTTGACTTGTCATCAGAAGTCTTGAAAGTTTTGTTTTCTTCCCAAAATTTTTGCCACTTTTTCTCAATTGAATTCGGATTATATCTATCCATTTTTACCTCCAAATAATAAAAAATTCGCCTCTTACATAGAAGAGACGAAATAAAATTCCGCGGTACCACTCTTATTGGTTAATCCCACTCAAATCTTTAACGCAGATATACGAATATTCTATTAATAAACAAGTTCAATAATCTCAAATATTGATTCACACCAACCATCAATTCTCTGAAAATTTTTAATTATTTACTACTTTTATTCAAATATTATTATAAAAACTTATTACTATGATATCACATCACAGAATTAAATTCAATATTAGTATTCACAATGTCCAACAGTTCTTGGGAATGGAATGACATCTCTTATGTTTGACATTCCTGTCATATACATTACCATTCTTTCGAAACCTAATCCAAATCCACCGTGCTTAACTCCACCGTATTTTCTTAAATCAAGATACCATTTGTATTCTTCTTTGTTGAATCCTAATTCATCCATTTTCTTATCTAACAATTCGTATCTTTCTTCCCTTTGGCTTCCACCAATTAATTCACCAATTCCTGGAACTAAAAGGTCTGTTGCTGCAACTGTTTTGTTGTCGTCGTTAAGTCTCATGTAGAATGCCTTGATTTCTTTTGGATAATCAGTAACAAATACCGGCCCGTCAACAACTTTTTCACTCAAATATTTTTCGTGTTCTGTTTGTAAATCCATTCCCCATTCAACAGGATATTCAAATTTTTCTCCTGATTTTTGTAAAATTTCAACAGCTTCAGTATAAGTTAATTTTTTGAATGATTTATTGGCAACTTTTGTTAATCTTTCAATTAAGTTCTTGTCTACAAAACTGTTGAAGAATTTTATTTCTTCTTCACAATTTTCCATAACATCTTTTATGATATATCTAACCATATCTTCAGCCAAATTGCATACATCATCCAAATCAGCAAAACATATTTCAGGTTCCATCATCCAGAACTCTGCAGCATGTCTAGGAGTATTAGAGTGTTCACTTCTGAAAGTTGGTCCAAATGTATACACATTTCTAAATGCTAATGCGTAAGCTTCTGCTTGTAATTGACCACTTACAGTTAAGTTAGTAGATTTTGAGAAGAAATCTTGTGAAAAATCAACATTTCCATCGTCATCTTTTGGAATATTATCTAAATCTAATGTTGTAACTCTGAACATTTCTCCAGCGCCTTCAGCATCACTACCTGTTATTATTGGAGTATGAACATATACAAATCCTCTTTCATTAAAGAATTTATGAATAGCAAATGCCAATCTACTTCTAACTCTAAATACAGCATTAAATGTATTAGTTCTTGGTCTTAAATGTAATATTGTTCTCAAAAATTCAAAAGTATGTCTCTTCTTTTGAAGTGGATAATCATCTGTAGATTCCCCTTCAACTATAATTTTTTCTGCTTGAATTTCAAAAGGTTGTTTAGAATTTGGAGTCAAAACTAATTTACCTACGACAATAATTGCTGAGCTTAATTTTAACTTTTCACTCTTTTCAAAATCTTCATTATCTTTTCCTACTACTATTTGAACCGGATTGAAGAAAGTTCCGTCGTTTAGTTCAATAAATCCAACATTCTTACTAAATCTTGAGTTTTTAATCCAACCTCCAACTTCAACTTCTTTGTCAGAATATTTTTCGTAATCTTTAATTAAATCTCTAATTAATATCATTCTTTACTCCTCATTTTTTTATATATTTTGCTTTCATATCCAATATCTTTTGGATCGTAATATTTTTGATTTTTCAATTCGTCTGGTAAATATTGTTGATACGAATCATCATTATGTGGATATTTGTACCCAATTCCTCTGTCCAATGATTTTGCCCCACTGTAGTGTGCATCTTTCAAATGACTAGGAACATCGTAAATCTTGTTTTGGCGAATATCTTCCAAAGCCTTGTCAATTGCGACATAAGACGTATTCGATTTCTCGCTAGATGCAAGATAAATTACCCCATTCGATAAATTTATCCTACATTCTGGTAATCCTATCAAATTAACAGAATTGAACACATTGATAGCTACAGTCAAAGCTTCAGGATTTGCCAAACCAATATCTTCTGATGCGAAAATCACCATTCTTCTAGCGATGAATTTGGGATCTTCACCGCTTTCAATCATTCTTGCTAAGTAATACAAAGCTGCGTCGATATCAGAACCTCTCATAGATTTAATGAATGTCGATATTACATTATAGTGATCTTCTTCTTTGTCATATTTTAACACAGGTTTAAATACAGAATTTTTTATCACATCTTCATCTATGATCAAACATCCATTAACTTGGTCTGTGCTTTCGACCGCAATTTCCAAAGCATTCAAGGCACTTCTTGCATCTCCATTTGCAGAATTGACAAGAACATCAATAGCTTTTTCATCCATTTTAATATTCTTTTCTTTAAGTATCTTGTCTTCTGTAAGTGCGTTTTTTATAATATGTTTTATATCAATATCAGTCAATGGTTTTAACTCAATAATTTGACATCTCGATAAAAGAGCTTTATTTACTTCAAAAAACGGATTTTCTGTTGTAGCGCCTATTAAAGTGATGGTTCCGTCTTCAACATACCCTAACAATGCGTCTTGTTGTGATTTATTAAATCTATGAATTTCATCGATAAACAAGACTGTCTTTTTGTTATACATACTTAAATTATTTTTGGCAGTAGAAATAACTTCCCTAATATCTTTAACGCCACTCGAAATAGCTGATAATCGTTCAAACAGAGAGTTTGTTTGATTTGAAATTATTTCTGCCAATGTTGTTTTCCCAGTTCCTGGTGGCCCATAAAAAATCATAGAGGGAATTTTATCAGCTTTTATTAATCTATTTAAAAGCTTTCCTTCTCCAACAACATGTGATTGTCCAAAATATTTATCCAAACTTTTAGGTCTAAGTCTATTTGCTAATGGTGAACTATTTTCTTTTTGCAATTGTAAATTATATTCAAATAAATCCAAAATATTTCCCCTTTAACATTTATTTTATTTATATCTTACCACAAAAACTAAATATCGTTAAATAAAAATTAAAGGTCGGATAAAACTCCGACCTTATTCATTATCTAATTTAGATATTTCTTCATTGAAAGATTTAATATCTGTAAATTCTCTATACACAGAAGCAAAACGAATGTATGCTACCTTATCAATTTTCTTAAGCTTTTTCATTATTAATTCACCTATTTCAGATGAATCTACCTCCCTTTTATTGCTATGTGTTAGTTCAACTTCTATCTCTTTTGTAGCCTCAAGCAACACTGAATCTGGAACAGGTCTTTTTTCACAAGACTTTTTCATTCCACGATACACCTTATCTCTATCAAAAGCTTCTCGATTTTTATCCTTTTTTACTACCGTAAGATTATTAAAATCATATCTTTCATAAGTAGTAAATCTTTTGTGACAAGATATGCACTCCCTTCTTCGCCTAACTATTTTATCGTCTTCGGATGCTCTAGTATCTACAACTTTTGTATCAGATGCATTACAGAACGGACATTTCATTAGAATCCTCTTCTCTTCAAGAATGAAGGTATTTCTATATCGTCGTGATCTTTTTCAGAAGTTTCTTCTGATTTTTGAGAAACTGAATCAGTTTTTTTGTTTGATTTTAATTTGTTAGCCATTGGATTATCTGAATCAAATCCTGTTGCAATAACAGTGATTTTAATATCATCTCCTAAAGATTCATCAATTCCAGCACCGAAAATAATGTTAGCATCTGGATCAACTTCTTCTCTAATTAATTCAGCTGCTTCGTTAACTTCAAACAATCCCAATTCTTTTCCTGTAACGTTAATTAAAACAGCTTTTGCTCCTCCGATTGATGTTTCTAATAGAGGAGATTTAACTGCAAGTTTTGCAGCTTCCATTGCTCTGTTGTCTCCATTAGCTTTACCAATACCCATGTGAGCAATACCTTGATTTAGCATAATAGATCTAACATCGGCAAAATCCAAGTTAATTAAGTTAGGTACAGCAATTAAATCTGAAATACCTTGAATACCATCCATAAGTACTTCATCAGCCATCATAAAAGCTTCAGACATTGTAGTTCTCTTGTCTGAAATTTGTAACAATTTATCGTTAGGAATAATTACCAAAGTATCAACTTTTCCCTTCAAAGCTTCAACACCTTGTTCAGCTTGCATTTGTCTTTTTCTTCCTTCGAATGTAAATGGTTTTGTTACAACACCAACTGTAAGTATTCCTTTTTCTTTTGCGATTTGTGCAACTATTGGTGCAGCACCTGTACCGGTACCACCACCCATACCAGCAGTTACAAATACCATATCTGTTTTGTCAAGGGCTTCTTCAATTTCGTTTCTACTTTCTTCAGCAGCTTTCATACCAACAGCAGGATTAGCGCCAGCTCCCAAACCTTTTGTAATCTTACTTCCTATTTGTAATTTAGTATCAATGTCTAAATTGTTCAAAATTTGTTTGTCAGTATTCACAGCTACAAATTCAACGCCTTGTAAGCCTTCTTCTTTCATTCTTTTTACGGCGTTGTTTCCGCCACCACCAACCCCGATTACTTTGATTTTTGCTAAATCATTGTCTTCTAATTCCATATCAAAAGTCATAACATCCTCCTAATTTATAATTAAAATTCCTTTTAATCTCTTTAATCTAATTATACTACAAGTTCAACATTAATTCCTGGCCAATATTATAATTACAAGCCGTTAATAACTCTTGTACTATTAGTATAGTTTATAAAATTTATTATTCTATTTGCGTGTTATAAGCTATTTTATTTTGTACTTTACGTTGTTTTGTCAAGCCTAAATAATTTCTTAGTTATTTTGTGAAATCCAAAATAAAATTATTAAAACATATTAATGTATCATAAATACACTAACGTTTTAACACGTTTAGTTTAATTTGTTTTTTGAATTATTACAAAAACCGTATTTACTCTGTTTGTTCTGCATTTTCTTTTATAAAAAACGACTTTTTAGGATCTTTTATATCTACGGTTTTCGTGTTTATACTTTTAGTACTAATTTCTTTTAAAATCTTGAAAAGATTATTAGATTTCTTTTCTGACTCGTTTAAATCCCCAAAAAACACTTTAATTTCGTTTTTTGTAAGTAAAGTTATATCGTTAGCATTATAAATATCAATTCCTACTAGTTGATCTAAAATTTTATTAGAATAAAGATTTTTTATGAACTCATAAAATTTCTCATCTGATTGCAAATTGTTTATTTTTGATAAATTTTCATTCCCTCCATCTATCTTTACAATTTTGGTGTAATCAATTCTATTTTTATTTTTTACTACATTATAATCAGAATCCACAAAAAATCTATCCTTGCCTAATTGAAAATAACATATATCTTTTGTTTCTTCTATCGTTATTTCTATAGTATCAGGATATTTTTTCTTTACATTTGCATCTCTAATGTATATGTCCTTGCTTAATTTTTTTCTTAAGTTATTTTTATTAAATCTAAAGATATTTTCTCCCAATGAGTAATTTGAGTAATTTTTTATTTCAGTTGTTTTTACAATCTTATTGTTTTTTACTGTTATTTTTTTTATTGAAAAATAGTCAAGTGTAGCAAATAAGTACACTATCAATCCTATTAAAAGTGATATTGCTACAATAATTACTACTTTATGCTTTTTCATCTTTTTCTACCAATCTGTAAAGTTCATCTACAATATCTTTACAAGCTGTTGGATATGACATTTTTTTTGAGTTTTCTGAAAGTTCTTGTAATAAGTTATCGTCTTTAATTATTTCGTTTATTTGTTCGAATAATGTTGTAGAATTCAAATCTTTTTCCAAAATAACTTTACTAGCTCCTACTTTTTCAAATGCTCTAGCATTGTGTTCTTGGTGATTTTCTGTAGTATAAGCTTTTGGAACAAGTATCGAAGCTTTTCCCAAGAAAGATAATTCCGCTAATGTAATAGCTCCACTACTTGTTACTATCAAATCAGACACACAGTATGCCTTATCGATATCTTCAAGATATGGATATACGTGCAAATTCTTGATTTCTTTTCCAGATTTTTCAATAAATTCGTCATAATTCAATTTACCAGTAGCTAAAATTACTTCGAAGCTATCTTGGTTTGATATTTTATCAATCATATCTAATGTTGCTTTGTTTAATATTTCTGATCCGTTTGATCCTCCAAATATTAATACAACCTTTTTGTTTTCTGGTATATTAAATTGTTCAAATGCTGCTTTTTTGTTTTTCTCAATATCTGTAAATCTATTTCTAATTGGATTACCTGTAACTATGGCTTTATCTTGGTTTTTGAAGTATTTTATGGATTCTTCAAATGTGACAAAATATCTATCCACATATCTTGATAGTATCCTATTTGTTATTCCCGGAAAGCTGTTTTGTTCATGAAAAGCCACTTTAGCTTTAGTTTTAGTTGCTTTGTATAAAATAGGCCCACTAACATATCCACCTGTTCCAATTACTAGATCAGGCTTGAACTCTTTAAGTATTTTATTCGCTTCTTTTAGTCCTCTAAATAATTCTTTCAATGCTTTGAATGAATCAGCATTGATTTTTCTAGGAATGCCCTTCACATGTATAGTTTTAAAATCTATTCCTAGATTTGGAACAATGCTACTTTCCAACCCTTTTTCTGTCCCTACATAAAGGATTTTATTGTTTTCGTCTCTTTTTTTTAATTCTTCAATTAGTGAAATGGCGGGATAAATATGTCCACCTGTTCCACCACCAGATACTATTATATTCATTTTCTCTCCTCTTCATTGTTCCTGTCTACATTTAGTATTATTCCTACTAACCCCAACATAATCATCAAAGACGTACCACCATATGATATGAATGGTAAAGTTAATCCTGTTGGAGGAATCAATCCAGTAACCACTGTCATATTAACATATGCTTGTATTCCTATTACAAAAAGTATCCCAGAAACAAGTAACCTTGAATAAATTAATTTTGACTTCATTGCAATTCTTATCCCAAAAACTAGAAAAGCAAAGTAAGCTATAATTAGAATTAAAGCTCCCAAAAATCCAAATTCCTCGCAAATAATTGCAAATATAAAGTCATTGTGAGCTTGGGATAAATACAAAAATTTCTGTTTGCTCATGCCAAGTCCACTACCTAGAAAACTGCCATTAGAAACAGCCGCCAATGATTGAGATAATTGCCAACCTTCGTCTTCTAAGTTTCCTAGTGGATCTATAAAAGCGATAATCCTATCAATTCTACTGTATCCAATTTTAACCTTAAAGATAGCCACATATCCGAAAACTACTGCTGCTATCAAAGTAGAAACAATGTATTTTGCATTTAATCCACTTACCATGAAAACGCAAAAAACACTTCCAATTATTACTATTGCTGTAGACAAATCCGGTTGCAAAAATACAATGCCTCCTGAAAATCCAGCCAAGACAATCATCCTCAAAAAACCTTCTTTAAAAGTTTTTATCTTATTAATATTTTGAGAAACAATAGCTGCTGCCAAATTTACAGATGCGAATTTAAGTACATCTGATGGCATAAAGCTAAATGATTTTATCTTGATCCAACGTTTTGCGTAGTTTATTTCTTTTCCTAAAGGAGTAAATACTAACCCACAAAGCACAACAGCTATCAAAAATATCCAAATAGCATTCTTTTTGTAATTTTCGTTATCAAATTTACTAGTAAATAGCATTACAATAAACCCAAGAATGGCAAAAACACCTTGTCGTAGTCCATAATAGTACCAAGCCCTATGTTCACTGACTGCTGTCGGCCAACTGGAACTAAGTACCATGATTATTCCAAAAATTGTCAGGAAAATTGATATATAGAATACACCTTTTCCATCTTTTGAAAGTTTCATGTTTCTATCCTCGCAAATTATTTACTAATTCTTTAAATTCATTTCCTCTTTCTTCGTAGTTATTATACATTCCCCAACTTGCACTTGCAGGTGAAAGCAATACTACATCACCACTTTGAGCTATTTTGTTAGCTTGACTAACAGCTTGTTGCATATTGTCTACTAAAAATATATTTTCAAATTCGAATTCTTTTGCCTTTTGATTAAACAAATCTCTAGTTTGTCCCATCAATATTAAAGCCTTAAATTTATCCTTACCAGCTATGAAAAAATTATCCAAACTTACTTTCTTGTCATATCCTCCAGCTAGTATAATAACATTCTTATCAAAAGATTCTATCGCTTTAACACTTGCATCTACATTTGTTCCTTTAGAATCATTGTAGTATTTTACACCAGACAACTCTCTTACGAATTCAAGTCTGTGTTCAACTCCCGCAAATGTCATTAAAGTATCTTTTATGTCTTCATTTGTTATGCCTATTAATTTCGCTAAAGTAACGCAAAATAGAACATTTTGATAATTATGATAGCCTATTAATTTGACATCTTTTAAATCTATAATCTTTTCGCAAGTTGATCCTGAAAAATAAATTGAATTATCTTTTATGAATGTACCTTTATCGACTTTTGTTGATGTTGAAATATCATATACATTAGCATTTGTAAATTTTTTACAATCATCGTAGTATTCATCATCGACATTCAAAACTGTATAGCATTTTTCATCTTGATTTCTTAGTATGTTCTTCTTAGCATTCACATAATTTTGCATACTTCCATGCCAGTCTATGTGATCAGGAGTAATGTTAATTATACAAGAATACTGAGGCTTAAACTTTTTAGTACTTTCCAATTGAAAGCTTGAACACTCAATTACAAAATAAGTATCTTTGTCGTTGTTATAGATTTCCCACAACATTCCTACTCCAATATTCCCTATCGAAATAGCCTTTCTTCCCGAATCATTTAACATTTTAGTCATTAGTGATGTAGTTGTTGTTTTGCCATTAGTTCCAGTAATAGCGACAATTTTTATATCTTCAAAAATTCTTTGCGCAAGCTCTAAGTCACTAACCACTTCGATATTCAATTCGTTGGCTTTTAATATTATCGCATTATCCATTCTAATTCCAGGACTTTTTAGAATAATATCATATTTATCGATTGTTTCAATAGACTCAATTTGTACATCTAATTCTTGCAAAATTTTTGTTTTCTCTTCGTCTATATTATCGTCAATAGCGCCTAATTCATATCCTTTTAATTTTAAAGTTTTTAGAGCAGATATTCCCGTTCTTGCCAAACCAAATACTAATATTTTTTTCATAATTCACCTATAATATATCTATTAAAGTAATCAAACTTGTTATTACTGATACAACCATAAAAGTCGATACTATCTTTTGTTCTTTGTAGCCTTTTAATTCGTAATGATGATGAATTGGACTCATCAAAAATACTCTTTTTTTGTTTCTCAATTTGTAACTTGTCATTTGAATAATTACGGACAACACTTCAATCATGTAAACAAATCCTAAAATTATTAAATACAAGCTCATGCCATACATCGCCATAATCATTACTAAAGCCCCACCAATAGCCATGGAGCCTGTATCACCCATAAATACTTTTGCCGGATTTGAGTTGTATACCAAAAATCCCAAAAGACTTCCAGCAAAAATAATACTGAATACACTTGCTGAAGAATTAAGGTTATACAGTATTATGCTAGTTGCAATAAATACAGGAATTGAAACAGAAGTTGCAAGTCCGTCTAACCCATCAGTTAAATTTGTAGCATTAGATGTCCCCATCATTACAAAAATCAAAAATGGATAAGTTATCACACCAAAATCTACTGTTTTATGGAAAAATGGAATAACTTGTTTCGTAAAATCAGGATTAACTTGTTTTATTAAAAAACAAGCTATTACTGAAAATAATAATTGCAACACAAGTTTTTGTTTTTCATTTAATCCTAGTGAACGTTTCATTACCAATTTCATAAAATCGTCAATAAAACCAATTGCCCCAAATGCAATCATTCCGTAGATTGCTAATAAAACTTCGCTATTAAATAGCCTAAAAACGACCACAGTAATCAATGTAGATATTATAAATATTATACCTCCCATTGTCGGTGTTCCGGCTTTAGAATAGTGTGATTTTGGACCATCATCTCTGATTTCTTGACCAATATGTTTTTGTCTTAAAACCTTAATAATAAATTTCCCCAATATCAATGATATTACAATTGATAATAACATAGACATCAAAATTTCATTTTTAAAATTCATATTTATCTCCTTATATAATGAACACTAATTGTATTCAATTTTATTCCTCATAAGTATTTATTATACCACACGAAAAAATTATTCTTCAGTGCTTTTCTCTGGTTCAATATAAATTTTGATATAAGATTTTGGATCCATTAATTTATTTTCTTCAGGATCAGTTTTTACAACTCTTCCTTTTTTGCTGTTCTTAATATCTACGTTTTTGATTCCATATTTTTCTAATATTTCCATCGCATCCTCTACTTTAAATCCTACTATCTCAGGAATTCTAATCATAGAATCATCAACACTTCCAGTTGTAATTTCTACGATATCTCCTTTGTTAACTTTGGAATATGCGGCTGTCTCTTGTGATTTTACGATTGAATCCAAGCTTGAATTCGAATTTAAAACTTTTGACTTCAAACCCAATAAGTTTAATTTATCCACTGCTATTTTTAATTTCAATCCTTCTAATTCTGGGACAGTAACTTTATCTGAATCATTAGCATCTAATCTTGTTTTGTTCATTCGTTTATATTCTATAATTCTCGAAAATATTTTACCTGCAGAAGGTGCACACACAGCACTTCCACCATTTTTCCTTTGAGGCTCATCTACTACAATCAACACAGTGTATTGTGGATGATCAGTTGGAAAAGACGCAAAAAATGATGCTGTAGTTTTATTGTCGGTATATTTCCCATCTTCAATTTTGATGCTTGTTCCTGTTTTCCCTCCGATTCCAAAACCTTGGATTGCTGCTTTTTTTCCACTACCATCATCTACAACACCTTGTAACATTTTGTTCATTTGTTTTGATGATTGAGAAGATATGATTTGTCTTTTTACATTCGGTTCTACTTTTTCCGTCTTTTTTGTATCCTTTGAGATGAATTCTTTAGCCACATGAGGTTCAATCAACATCCCTCCATTTACTATTGAATTTAATGCAGTTATCATTTGAATTGGTGTTGCAGATATACCATGTCCATAAGATAATGTTGCAAGCCTAGCAGCATCTATATCTTTCACGCTCTTCGGTGCTATGCCCAACTCTTCAGATGGTAAATCAATATCTGTTTTTTGATTGAAACCAAAACCATTTACGTATTTTTGCATATTAGCTTTTCCTAAATCCCTGCCAATATGAACATAGGCAATATTACAAGAGTTATTGAAAGCTTCTTGGAAAGTTTCATCTCCGTGTGGATTCCAAAATCTTTCACATCTTATAACAACCCCAGGAATATCTCGAATAAACCCATTACAAAAATAATGTGATTGTTCAGTTGCAGTATGTTCTTCGGTTGCAGCTGCACTTGTTATTGTTTTGAATACACTACCTGGTTCATAAGTCCAAGATGTTGCTTTGTTTTCCCACATATTAAAATAAAATTTGCTGATTTTGTCTTCGTCATTTTCCTTTTTTAAATCAGTTAACTCTTCTGATTGCGATTTAAGAAGCGGAGTCTTGGGATCATTTGGATTAAAATTAGGATATGAACCCATTGCTAAGACATCTCCGTTATTTGGATTCATAACAATAATTGTAGCTGACTTTGGTTTAAAATTATTTTCTATATCTTTCAAACTGTCCTCTACAAACCCTTGAATTGTGCTATCTATTGTAGTTTTTAAATCGTATCCATTTTCTGGATTAATAATTACAGAGCTATCATCTGACAAATCAATAGATCTATTAACAGAACTGTTCAATATTCTTTTACCAGGTTTACCTTTTAATTTGGAATTATAAAAACTTTCCAATCCAACAACTCCATCGTTATTCACGTTTGTAAAACCCAATACTTGTGCTAACATTTCCTTGTTAGGATAGTATCTTTTCTTCTCGGATACAACGCTAATAAATTTCTGAGAACTAATAGGAAGTTTTTTCATATTTTCTATTTCTGGTTTTGATAATGATGCTTTTACTAAAACAGTTTTCTTTTTGTCTAAAATTTTTTTTAATTCTTCTGGTTTCATACTAATACTTTTACTTAAAGAATCGATAAGATTAGTCTTAGATTGATCATTTAAATAAGTAGCATTTACATACAAATTATTAGATACCACATTATCTGCCAATATTTCACCATTTGTATCTAATATTTTTCCTCTTTCAGCATCTATGTTTATAGTATTGGTACTTTGTTTTGCTGATAATTTTCGATATTTATCTCCTGCAGGTGTCAATTGCAAATAAAAAAGCTTTCCAATTATCAAAAAAACAATAGCTATCAATATACAAAATAAAACTACAATACGATAATTGTAGTTTTTATTGAAATTTTTATTGATTTTTCCTTTATTAAAATGATGTCTTCTCATTATTTATCCTCTAATTTTAAGTACATAATTTGAGCATTTTCAGGAAACTGCATCCCCAAATTATTTTTTGCGATTTCTTCGATATTTTTATTAGTAAGTTTACTTTCTATATTAGATTTTATCACATCTCGGTTGCCTTCTGTTAACATTACTTGCTTTTTTACTTCTTTTAAATCGCTAGACATGCTTTGTATTTTAGAATATCGATTCATAACCAAAATAGATAAGCAAATTACAACACATATCATAACTTTATTAAAAGTAGAAAATAGATTAGTTTTTCTGCTAGGTCTATTTAGTTTTTTAGTTTGTTCAATTTTTTTTACTTCAAATTCTTTTTTTTCTATATATTGTGGAAAAACCTCAATTTTTCTTTGTGCATTACCCATTTTTGTCTCCATTTATTAATCAAATAATTTATATATCAAATAATTTTTTCTGCTACTCTTAATTTTGCACTTCTAGCTCTAGAATTATCTTTTAATTCTTCTTTTGAAGGCTCTATCGGCTTTCTTGTTATAATTTTTATTTCTGGTTTATGATTGCAAACACAAACAGGAATTTCTGGAGGACATATACATCCCCTTTGTCTTTGTTTAAAAATATCCTTGCAAATTTTATCCTCTAAAGAATGAAAAGTAATAATACAAATCCTTCCATCAGGATTTAACAAATCGATACAATCTCCTACTGCTTGTTCTAAAACATCCAACTCTTTATTAACTTCAATTCTAATAGCTTGGAATGTTTTCTTAGCGCTGTGACCTTTTTGATTCAATCTCACTTTTTTAGGAATCGCTTTTTCAATAACATCAACCAATTCAAAAGTAGTATCAATCGGTTTAATTTCACGTTCTTTACAGATAAATTCAGCAATTCTCTGCGCCCATTTTTCTTCAGAATATTTGAAAATTATATTTTCTAAGTCTTCTTGAGAATATGTGTTAATAATATCTTTTGCACTGATAGGATTTGATTGATCCATTCTCATATCCAACTTCGCATCATGCATATAAGAAAATCCTCTACTCTCCTCATCAATTTGATAAGAACTAACTCCAATATCCATCAATATTCCATCAACTTTTTCAATTCCTATGTCGTGCAAATCGCTTTTTATATTTTTAAAATTATCCTTAATAAAGATAACCTTATCTCCAAATTCTTTTAAACGTTCTTTTGCAACTTTTAATGCGTCTTCATCTTGGTCAAAACAAATTAGCTTACCATTACCAATTCTCTTTGCTATTTCTCTAGAATGTCCGGCTCCTCCAACAGTGCAATCAACATAGACTTTACCATCTCTTATATTCAAATTTTCGATACATTTCTCTAATAAAATTGGCACATGTTTAAATTCCATAATTCACCTACAAATCAAGATCTGTCAAATCATCAGCTAAATCGTCATAATTTAGAGAAGAATCATTAGAATATTCTTCCCATTTTTCTTTATCCCATATTTCTATACGATTGGATACACCAATGATTGCAACCTCTTTTTTTATATCAGCGTAGTTTCTCAAAGATTGCGGAATCAGAAATCTTCCTTGTTTATCAATCTCTTGATTACTAGCTCCTGCAAAAAACACTCTTGAAAACGCTCTTGCTTGTCTTCTAGTCAACGATAATTTGTTAAGTTTTTCAGTCATTTGAATAAAAGCGGATACAGGGTATACGAAAAGACATTCATCCATTCCCTTAGTAATGTAGAACTCTTCTCCTATTTCTTCTCTAAACTTTGAAGGCATAATAACGCGACCTTTTGAGTCAATATTATGAAAATATTCATTGATAAACATTTTTCCCTCCACTTTGTTCCACTTTCATTCCATTACATTAATAATATCTTTTATATATGATAATTTCAATGTTTTTATTAGTTCTGAATGTTTGTTCTTATTTGTATTTACTAAATTTTAAATATATGTTAAAATACTCAACGTAATAAAATTTAAAGAGGAAAATTATGAGAAAAAAATTCGGAATTTTTTTAATGACAATTGGTATTCTGCTTTTTGCTCTATACTTTGCAGCAAGACTAATACCTACCTACTATAGCGAAAATGATATAAGTAAAGATATATCATCCACAGAAATGGAACAAAACAATAAAAAGGAATTCAAAAACGACTTTGACGCTGTAAACTCCATTAGCACAACTACATCGTTGTTTAATTTTACAGCTATAAGCGGAGAAAATGTTATCGGACAAATCATTATACCTGATTATAATTTGAGTTTGCCTATTCATCGAGGTGTAACAGATGAACACTTATTAAGTGGCGCTGCAACAATGAAAGATAATCAAAAAATGGGCGAAAAAAATTATACACTGACTGGTCATTATATGAAAAGAAACGGATCTTTGTTTAGTAAGGTTTATGATTTAACTAAAGGTACTAAAGTCTATATTACGGACAAGAAAAACATCTATGAATATGAAATCGTAGATAGAAAAGTTACTGATTCTTATGCATTTTACATGCTTGATGATGATAGAATGGAACAATACGATAATAAACCCATATTATCATTAATGACATGTGATATGCCGAACGATCCTAACAATAGAGTATTCCAAATAGGAAAGCTTGTTAGATCATTTAAATACGACAAAAATTATTTTAAACAAAATTAAAAATTATACCACAAAGATATTAAATTATTTTGTGGTCTGTTTACATAAAAACTCTCTTCAAAACTTTGAAGAGAGTTCTTTTAGTTATATTAAATTTCCAAAATTTTTCCATTTTTAGGAAAATCATAGATTACATCTTTTCTTTCGATTATGATTTTAGTCTTTTCATTTATTTTTTCATTTGCTCTTATTAATTCAAATAATTCTTTTGTAGGATTAATTGCTGTTGGCTTACCCATCATATTAATCATCGAAAAATCACCTGATGTATCTCCATAGCAGTATGATTTATCAACATCGATGTCGTAACGATTGACAATTTCATCAATCACAGCTTTTTTGCTGTTTTTATCCCACATCGGAATTACTTCTCCAGTATACATTCCTGATTTTTTTAAATACAAAGATGCTCTGTATTCAGTTACTCCATAACTTTCAGCCATTTCTTTTACTAAAAAATCTGGACTACCTGAAATAAAAAAAATTAGATGATTATTTTCTTTATGAAATTCAATCATCTTACGAGTATATCTGTAGACTTTCTCTTTAACTTGACTGATTACTTGATTAGATATAAATTCATTAAACTCACTACTGAAACCTTTTAGCTTGTACTTATACACATCAACAAGCTGATTAAGGTAATCATCGTAGTCAATTTTTCTTTTTTCATATTTTTGGTATGCTGGATAAACTTTTTCGTAGTATAATTTTTGATCTATTATTTCAAAATTAACCAATTTTTTGAAATGTTCAATCATTAGTGAATCTCTGGCTATTGTTCCATCAATATCAAAAAACGCACCTATTTTCATTATTTTGTACTCCTAGATTCTTCAACTAATCTATCAAATTTTTCAATTATATTGCGAAATTCTAAGCTCTTCTTTTTTTGAGTAATTGGTTTTACTACATCCAAAAATAACGAATATGCCGAGCAAATAACAGCTGTTGCAAATGTAAAATTGAACATCATTAATAAGCTAAGTCCAAACCTACTTAAAATGGATAACATTGACAATACAAAAAATACAGCAGAAATAATAAATAGTGTAGTTGTAAATATATATTTTTTTTGTTTATTGTGTAATTTAGTATGTAAAAAATGCACTATTAACAAAAATACGACTACAAATAAGACAAATAAAAATGTAAATCCTTTGTATTTCCAAACAACCGATAAAATTGATTTCATGTTCATCCTCCTTAGCTTATTATATCATATATATAGAACTTTTATACTATTTAATCATATAAAATAAAAAAATCCGAGGTAATCTCGGACTTGATGGTGCGCCTTCAGGGACTCGAACCCTGGACCCACTGATTAAGAGTCAGTTGCTCTACCAACTGAGCTAAAAGCGCATATTTGATTAAAAAAATGTGGTGCGCCTTCAGGGACTCGAACCCTGGGCCCACTGATTAAGAGTCAGTTGCTCTACCAACTGAGCTAAAGGCGCATATCATTACCACAACAATAATATTATACACTATTTTAAGAATTTGTAAAGAGTTTTAAATATTTTTCAAATTCAAATTATTGTAATAATGTAAAAAGAAGCAGATAAATATATAGATTATCTACTTCTTTTTTTCTATTAATTTTTATTGTCTTAGGTTAGTAATAAATGATGATGGAATTTTATCGTTGTTTTGAAATTCTTTTTTCCACATTTCTGCATAATTTCCTATTGCCCATTCACTCATTATAATAGAATCATCTTTCGTAATTGGTATACTACCTATTAATTTATTATCGTTAGAATAATCATAAATTAATATTTCATCCGTCGTTTGAACTATTAGTATTCTTTTATCAGGAGAAGAATATGCATCTATCGCACTGCTCTTTAAATTTTTTATAGATTGCCAATTCATAGATAATTCATCTGGTGATAAATTCAAATGTGAAACGATGTTGAGGATTACATTTTTCAACTTAATCTCATTATTTTCTTTGAATGTATATTGTGTTTGATAATTCCATTTACCAGAATTTCTTACAATTCCAATATTTTTGTAATCTTCATTTTTATCATTTAAAGAAATTTCGGAATTTGAATCTGTTGATTCTTCTGCTATAGAATTCTTTAATACATTTACAGCCTCTTTACCACCGATTTGATCAATATTAAGTTCATTATTATTGCTCATTTTATCTATACCATATATAGAATAATATTCAAATTGATTCTTATTTCGCATGATTGAGATATATTCTGGACCTAGGTATGTTATTTCTGCAGATGTGTCAAATTCCAATTTTTTATTTTCTTTAGAATTATCTCCTGAATAAACTGGCTTAGCTAAGAATTGCTCTACATAGTTATTATCAAATTCATTCTTTTTGTATTCCATAGTCCAGAACCCATTTTTTCTAGGGAAAAACAATGCAGATGTTTGATAAATCTGTGCGCGATTTTTCTTGTCGATATCCAATAAAATAGTCATATAAGATATATCACTTTCATCATTTCTTACAACTTTATTTTTGATTCCAATTAAAAGAGCAATATTTTCTTTGTCTTTTAAATTGTTTCCTTTATTTTCATAATATTTACTTTCATAGGTTGACTGATAATTCTCAATAAAAGTTCTACTTACTTTATTTTCTGTTTTCTTCATATAATAAAGTACTCCGTTGTATGGTAAAATTATATTGTTTTTATCCATTACAACAACATCTTGATAAAACTTGCTGCCATCAGAAATTGTAATGACCATTTTCTTATCTTTAGAAAATTTCTTACTTATATTTTCATCGCTTGTTTTTTTACTTAGATAATTTTGTAAACTGACAAATTTAGACGAAAATTTAGGGTTTATAGTAAATCTTTTTCCAAAAACAACTATAGATTCATCGACGTAAAGTTTACCTATTTCATCTGAAACTTTGGATTTAGAATCAGAAAAGCTTTCTTTCTTATCAATTTGCCACACACCTGCTGCGACCAATAAATTATTTTCAGGAACTTTAATATTTTCAACTGCAGATTGTTCTTTATTTCTGAACAGTATGAAAACAATCAACAAAATTAAAACTATCGTACCTACCAAAATACTAGTTGTCTTTTTCATTTTCATCATCTCCTAATGGCAATGTAAACGAAACTGTAGTTCCTTCATCTAATTTGGATTTAATCATCAATTCTCCCTTGTGAAGTTTTACTATTTCTTCGCAAATAGAAAGCCCCAAACCTACATGAGAATTCGAATTAGAGCCTTTGTAAAATTTTCCAGTTACGAGTTCTATTTCTTCAAATGAAATTCCAATCCCTGTATCTATTATAGATACTTCTGCAAATTTTTCCGTTTTTTCAATATTAATAATTATCGTTCCTTTTTCCGGAGTAAATTTTATAGCATTATCTAAAATATTAATGAAAACTTGCTTAATTCTATCTTCGTCAAATGTAACGATGAGTTCTGGACTTTCATAATTTAATATCAAATCAATTCCTTTAGAACGAACTTTAGGAAGCAATTGGTTTTTGATATGTTCTGCTAATTCAATTAAATTTTGTTTTCTCTTAACTATTGAAATTCTTCCGGAAGTAAATCTTGAAAAATCAAGTAACTCCTCAACCATATTTGTAAGTCTGTCGCATTCGCTATCGATTATATCAATTCCCATAGTTGTTGTTTCTAAATCTGAAGGATCATATTTTAATGTTTGTGCCCATCCTTTTATAGAAGTTAACGGTGTTCTCAATTCATGTGATACGCTTGAAATAAATTCGTTTTTCAATTGTTCTTTCTTGTTAATATTGTCCGTCAATAAATTCAAAGTCATTCCAAGTCTTCCAATTTCATCTGTATCATTTTCTTTTGCTCTTACTTCCATATCACCCTTAGCCATTTTTTCGGCAGTTTTTGCAAGGCTATTTATCGGTTTGATTATGCTTTTAGTTAAAATTTTGCTCAATAAAATACTGAATAATATTACTAAAAATCCGAACAAAGCAAAAGATACTGACTTCACTCTTATTGCCCTGTCTATTTCCTTTAAACTTGAAATATATCTTAAAACTCCGACTTGTTTTCCCCTGGATTCAAGTGGAACAGAAACAGAAATAATATTTGAATCAGAATAACTAACTTTTCCTGTGTATCTTCCACTTTGACCATTTATTGCACTTACTACATCTGATGTTTCTATTTTTTCGCCCAAATTTGGACTTGCAATTGAGTCAAATACAACAACTTGATTATTGTCCAAAATTTGCACTTGGCAGTCAGTTTGTCTGTAAAACTGGTTTTTATCTTCGGCAATTACTTCATCTAGTTCATAATCTGCCATATAAGAGCTATACAAATTTGTAGAATATCTTATTTCGTTGTTCAAAACGCCTTCCATTGTAGAATAATAATAAAACTTAGTAGCATAAATAGAAAATATAACAAGTATTATCGCGGTAATACTTGTTAAAAATACAAAGGAATACATTATTTTGTTTTTAATACTCATTATTTTTTATTTTCCCATCTGTAACCAACTCCCCACACTGTTACAATGTATTTTGGGTGAGTTGAATCTTCTTCAATTTTGCTTCTCAATCTTCTCATATTAACATCAACAATTTTAGCGTCGCCTATGAAATCTTCACCCCATGCTTTATCCATCAATTCATCTCTAGTTATAGCTTTACCAGGATTTTTCATTAAAAGTTTTATAATATTAAGCTCTGTTGGAGTCAATGTAATTTCTTTTCCGTTTTTATAAAAAGTTCTAGAATACATATCTAGCTTGAATGTATCATCTTCAATAATTTGACTATTATTTTGTTTTTGAGGACTCCTTCTCAAAACAGATTTAATTCTAAGAATCAACTCACGAGGATTGAAAGGTTTCGTCAAATAATCGTCTGCTCCCCTTTCAAGTCCTTCAATTTTATCATTATCTTGAGTTTTTGCTGTCAACATAATAATAATCATATTTGGAAATTTATTTCTTAAAATTTTACAAACTTCAAATCCGTCAATTCCAGGTAGCATTATATCCAACACAGCAACATCTGGTTTATTTAATTCTGCTAATTCTACCCCTTTTTCTCCAGACTCAGCTTCCAGAATCTCAAAGCCTTCTCTTGCTAAATTTATTTTTGTAAATTGTCTTATATTATCTTCATCTTCAACTAAAAGAACTTTAATACTCATATTACACCTCATGTATTATTATAACCCATAATTTAGCTATTTCAATTGATTTAAATAATTGTCGAGAAAAACTTCAACTTCTCGTTCACAATTTTTATCGTAAACTTTTTCGATAATATATCCCCTTCTCAAATTCAAAAGTATCATTTTAATATTTTTATTGTATTTTTTTCTTAAAACATAAGAATAGAACTTCAATTGAATATGATATTTTTCGTACAAATATTCTTGTGATTGTGAACTTATTTTGTAATCATAAACTCTGATTTCTTTGTCCGAAAATTCAACTCTATCCATAAATCCAGATATCATCATATTTTCATACAATAAATTAAAATCCATTTCGTTTTTGTAGTTTGAAAAATCTGTAATAAACTTATTAAAGTTTTTTGTTGCAACATCAAAAATTTTCTTTTCATCATCATTTAAAAAATCAACTTCTCTAATAGAAGGTGAATTTTCACCATTAGATAGTTTTGCATAAAGGTGAACCAAATTACCCAGCCTTATATAATTTATCTCAGATTTCTGTACATTACTTTCAAAAATTTCCTCATCAGAATTTAAGATAGTAGTAATGCCAATAGGAATAAGCTTCTCGATATCCACTAATTTTGGTTTTAAACTAAAATAACTCGTTTTAATAGATTCTGATTTAAAAGGCTTTTCATTCAATTCTAAATATTTAATCCTTCCTCTTTGTTGCAACTCCTCAATATATGGGCTGATTTGTTTGAAATGTCCTGATTTTTTTGAATTTGAAAATGATAATTCCCTTTTTGCACGAGTAAATGCCGTGTAGTACACGTTATCAACTTCGTAATCTTCTTCCTTGTCTATTAATTTTTTTACTTTTGACATTCTAAATTTTGAAAATGGAATATTCAATACGAATTGATTTTTCATTGTTTCATTGTCAATAAATAATAAGAATTTGTCTTTGTTTACTGATGGCTTGGATAGATTATCCACTATAACTTTACCAAATCCTAAACCTTTAGATTTGTGAATTGTCATCAGCTTTACTAAGTCGCTGTGTTCGTCTTCATAAGACATTTGATATAAGTTAGTGTTATTCTCAAAATAATCAACAAAATCTTCTATATTAAAATTGTTTGAATCAAATTGCTTAGCAATTTCCAAAAACTTAATCACATTAGCTTTAGCTTGAAGATTACCCACCAATTCCAAGTAATTTATCTGTTCTATATAATATGAAATTGAATCGTAGATACTGTATTTAATCAAATTTTCTGTAAATACTTCAACTTGATTATCGATCTTTTTAATTGTCGATTTGTAATTATCGTTTTTGTTTAATATCTCATTGTAATCAACATCGTAGACATTAGAAAGTATTCCTACTTTGCTTATCTCATCACCGTATCTTGCATATTTTATAAATTGAATCAGATTTAATATTTCTCTGCAATCTTCTAACCCTTGTTTGTCGAATATATAATAAGGAATGTTTCTATTATTAAGACTTTTTTCATAAGATGAAAAGTCATTTTTCGTTCTTGCAAGAATTGCAGTATCCCTGAAATTATCCTCATTTATATAAGATATCAAAACATCACATGAATCATCTTTTGTCTTAGTGTCTTTATTGTTAAGCTTGAACTCATCTCGACCGATAACATCTCCAATTTTATTAACAGCGATTAAGCTATCATATCTTTCTTTCATTTTATTCGAATAAATATAGTTAATAGGTTCCATAATATTAGGGTGAGTTCTGTGATTTTCATAAAAAGTGATATCTTTTCCACCGCTTTTTAGTATGTCTTCTCTTGTTTTCTCAAAAACTTTTATATTTGCTCCTCTAAAGCTGTATATAGCTTGTTTTGGATCTCCTACAACAAAAAGATTATTCCTATCCAATTTTTTTTCATCGCTGCATAGCATATAAAAAATATCTCGTTGCAAATTAGAAGTGTCTTGATACTCGTCTATCATGAAATATTGGTATCTTTCTTTACATGATTTAAGAATTTCATTATTTTTTAAAGCTTTTTTGCACATTATTTCTATATCATTGAAATCCAGAACGCTTTTTTCGAGTTTTTTATCTGAATATTCTTTGTTTATTTCTATCAAAATATCGAAAAATCCTTCGTACAAACTCAGGTATTCTTTTTCTTTATTTGAAAGTATTATATCGATTTTGAGGTTTACTTCATCTATTATTTCTTGAACATTTTCCTTCTTACTTTCACCTAAATTATCAAAGCTTTTTAACAAAAATTGTATAAACTCATCATCTTTTAAGTTTTGATTATCATCATGTAAGAATTTGTAAAATCTACTATTCTTAGTAAGTCCTTTGATATTGTCTGATTCTTCTTTTAGATCAAATAAATAACTTTTTAACCCGATAACATCTTCTTTTTCGATATTTCTCAAACTTTTCAAGTATTCTGTAGTATCTTTTTTTAATTCGTAAATATCAACGTTGTTCGTTCTTATTTTATAAAAAGAATCCCTTATTATTTTGAGTGTATCAACATAAGAAATGTCAAATGTACTTCCTAAACTTTTAATATAATCAATTCTATTTTCTAATATATTGTCAAAAATTCCATTGAGCATTCTATTGGATTCGTCATCTTCTATGATTTTAAAGCTAGGATCTATCGATAAATAATAAGAATAATCTGATACGATTTTTTTGCAGAAAGACGAAATTGTTGATACATTAATATCGTCAATTAATTTAGGATTATTTAACTTTTGAATAATTCTGTCTTTCATTTCATCTGCAGCTTTGTTCGTAAAAGTTATGCAGACAATTTTTTTGATATCAAATCCATTCTCATACATATATCTGAATCTTTCAGACACTACTTCAGTTTTACCAGTTCCTGCACCAGCATTTATACAAACATTTTGATTTAATGTCGAATAAGCTAATTTTTGATTTTCGCTAAATTTAATCATCGATAGCTTCTCCTTCAGTGTTTTTCAACTTACAAATTTTATTATAATCGCAATAATTACAGGAATTGTAATCATTTGCTTTTATGAATAATCTTTTATTTCTAATGTTTTCTCGAAATTCTTTTACCTTTTCATTCATAATTTCATCTAGTTCATCTTTATTAATAGATTGAAGATATTCATATTCCTCATTATCCTTTATGCTTTTGTATTTGCAACTTACTACATTCCCATAAGATGAATATATCGCAAATTGAAATCCCTTATTCTTAGCCAAATCCTTTGCTTTTCTAAAACTATTTTGGGATAATTTGTAATCAATTAATCTGATTTTACCGGAATCTGTTTTGTCCACCCTGTCAATTCTCCCAATAAATTTTGTATTTTCATCTAAACTCACAATAAAATCTTCTTCTAACTTGTAAGGATAAAACTTTTCAGCTTCTTGTCTGTTATTGTAAATGTCTTCTTTAATAAAATCTTTGAGTTTAAATAAATATTTATCGTAGTCAAATTCATTTTCCTTAATATCCGTATTTAATCCGAATTTTTCAAATGAATTCTTTAGTAAACTATCCAAGCTGGATAAGTCTAGTTCACACTTACCATCAATTGCATCTTTAATTTGAGATATATTAATCCCGTAAAATTCCTCCAATGTATTGTGCAATATAGTTCCAATATCCAATTGCCTAGATTTGACTTGTGGTTTAAGTTTCAAATAATATCTAAAATAAAATTTCATTGGACATTCAAAATATGTTTCAAGTTGTGTTGGAGATAATTCTTTGTTTAATATATATTGAGTTGTCTTATCGTCAACTTCAAAATCAGAGATATCCTTTGACATTATTCTTGTTTCTAATCTATTTAAATGTTGTTTTAAAGAATATTTTTCATAAGATGATACGCTGTGAAGTTTTTTGGTATCAATTTTTCTTATGTTTTTGTTCTTAAGTTTTTTGATTTTTTGATTTGATGTGATGTTTTTATCCAAAATCAACCTTGATTTAATACTGTTTTCTGTATTATAGGACATATATACTTTTTTATTCGCTCTATTAATCGCATCTACAAATCTATCAATATTTCGCTTTCTATTATCTGCATCTGATAAAATATCAACTCCGCAATTTTGAAGAAACTTAATGTTTTCTTCATTGTAAAAGAAATCGTAATTAACTTTTCCAGGAATTACATCATCATTCATATTAACAATGTATAAAACATCGTAGTTAGAAAGTCTGATATCTGTCAGACTGTAAATTCTAATTCCATCCACTAAATAATTTGTAGAATCAACCCTTAAATTTTTAATCAAGTCTATCAAATATTCGTTTAAGTTTTTCGATTTTTTAACAAGTTCACAATAAGTTTTATCCAAGTCCTCTAATATTAATAAAAGTTTTTCTGTAAACAAATTGAATTCTATCTCATCACTTTCTTTTTTCTCTAAAAGCGATATGAGATTTTTAATCACGTCTATATCAGTTTCAATAAATGATGAATACAAGAATTTTATTTTGTTTAATATTTGAAGGTTGTTTTCATAATTTAGATTTGATTTCAATATTTTATCCAGACTTTCCCAATTATCAAATTCAAAATCTACTAATATACTTCTGAAACTAATTTTGTCTTTCAAATCAAATTCTACAAAACAACTATCTAATATGGAAAATACATATTGTTTAAAAGTTTTGCTTTTATCTAGAATATTAATTATGTCAGAGAAGATTTTATAATTCTGATACGAAATATAATCATCTCCAAAAACTGGAATATCATGTGATTTCAGAGAATTTAAGATTTCTATTTTCGATGAATCTCTTTCAATTAAAATAGCCATCTTGTTATAATCATACTCATAAGAATCTTTGCAAATCTCATCAATTAGCCTATCTTTTTCTAATATTTCGTTAGTTAATTTGACAATTTTCTTCTCTATAAAATTATTAGTTTCGAAATTTTCCGCACTTTCAATTACTTCAAATCCGATGTCTTCCAATTGATTAACTAATTTACTTTTATATTCATTGTAATAATCAACGTAAATATAAACATTTACATCATAATTTTTTAATTGTTTTATAACCTCTAATTCAATTGGTCTAAATTCACTAAACCCATGAATATAGATGTCTTTATTTTTTTGTATATTGAGGTTTTTGATTTCATAAGCATCAAATTTATCCAATAAATTATATTGTTTCATAATATTTTGATACTTCTCATAAACTTTGCTTAAAATACTCAAACTTACATCTTTGTCAGAAATGATATCTAAATCATTTAAGTTTTTATTTGAATACTTACAAGATGATATGAATTTTTTTGATGAATTAATAATACCTTTTGAATTAAAAAACTTATTATCATCAAACTCACCTTCGTCAATTAGATCTTGAATAGCTAATCGCACAATAAGATCTGTTAAATATGTCGAAATATCAGAAGCATTCGCCAAGTCATCTATCGTCCAAATTTTAACATCACACAACACTGATTGTTCTTTTAAAAATTTGTTTCTAATATTTTTGATAAGTTTTCTATTCGGTAAAATCAAAATAAAATCAGTGTTGCCTTTAATTATTTGATTTTCTAAAAAAGATATATTTTCATCAAATAGCTTTGAAGAATTTGAATTAGTATAAACAACTCTTTTATTCATTGTAATCTCCTATGAATTCTTGCAAAATTGAGTTTTTCGGAACTATTGAATCGTCATTTATTTCGATAAAATAATTTAGAATTGATTTTAATCTTTCAATCTCTGTAAAATTTAATCCTTTTTTGTCGTAATTTTCTACAAGTTTTAAAACGTATTTTTTCAAAATATTGATTTCATAAATTAACGAAGAGTCTATTATACTATCCGCTTCATTTTGATAAGGAAATACATTGATGTATTCAGCAGCATGAACTCTTGGCCATTCAGATAATGTATCATCAATGCTTTTATCTCTTTGAACAAAATCTCTTACCATTCTTCTCATAAGTCTCATATCTGTTGTTGAAATTCTGTTATGGCAATCAATACTTAGTTGTGTCAAAGCAGACACATAAATTTTGTATTTGTCTTTATCAGGAACTAAACTTGTAAGTTTTGGATTAAGTCCATGAATTCCTTCTACGATTATAATTCCATTTTTATCCAGTTTTGTATAAGTATTGCCGTATTCTCTCTCTCCTGTTATAAAGTTATAAATCGGCAAATTAACATAATCGCCTTCTAATAAACTCATTAAATCCTTGTTAAATGTTTTCAAATCAAGGGCGTTAATCGATTCATAATCTCTGTTTCCGTCTTTATCCAAGGGAGTATCAATTCTGTTTACGAAATAATTGTCCATAGAAATTGGAATAGGATTTTTCCCTCTAACAGCTAATTGCACAGAAAGTCTTTTTGCCATAGTTGTTTTTCCGGATGAAGATGGTCCCGATATTTGGATTAATCTTGCGTTATTATAAATAATCTTATCTGCAATATAAGAAATTTGATTTTCAAAATAAGCTTCATTAACACTAACTAAAAAATCCATGTTGCCATCTATTATTTTTTCGTTCAAACTTCCGACATATCCTATATCCAACATTTCAGTCCATTTTTTAGATTTTACAAATATTTTCGCAAGAGCTTTTTCTTCTTTGAATTTGCTAAACTCACCTGAACTGCTTACACTTAATGCAACTCCCGGAAAATAATTGATAAGTTTGTAATGTTTTAAAAATCTAGTGAATGGCGCAACAAATCCTTCAATTCCAAAATAATGTTCATGACATTTATATAAGTACATCTCTTCTTTATCCAGGCTTTTTAGTAGTCTTGATTTTTGAATGTATCCTTCTTTTTCAAAAATATCAAAAGCTTCTTTTCTAGAAACTTTTACTCTCTCTATTCTGAGATTTTGACTTATCAAATCATCCATTAACTCTCTTATTTCTTCCAAGTCTTTAAAGTGGATTTCATTGTTATTTTCGAATTCAAGATACATATAATCTCCTATAGTGTATTCAACGACTAATTGTTCTTTTGGAAATTTAATTTTAAATGCTAATAACAATAATAAAATTCCTGTTTTCATCAATGTATCTTGTGAGTAAACGTTGCTTTCATCCAGAAATTCTATAAAATCGCCATCATCGACACTACTCATAATATCTACAATTTTGTTGTTTTTTAATGCAACAATACTATCTTCAAATCCATAATCAAGCGCATAATCATATATTGTTTTATTTTCATAATTACAAGTTTTATTATTAACTATCCTAATCATATTTGTTCTCCAAATCATTCAATACTTTTTCAAATATGTCATCTCTCTTGCTTTCAAAAACCATTGATTCGTATTTTTGATACTTTTCCATTTTTTCTGGGAATTCTAACTTATAAGAATGCAATAATTGAAAATTCAAATCGTATTTATTCTTAAAATATTTGTTTACTTCTTTATTTCCATATTTAATATCTCCAATAATAGGATGATTGATGTGTGCTAAATGAGCTCTTATTTGATGAGTTCTTCCTGTCAACAAATCCACATTTACTAATGAGTATCTACCATAATTTTTCACATTCCATACCTTAGTTAAACTTTTCTTTCCTTCTGAATTAATAATGGATTTATTTTTTTCGCTATCTTTTTCCAGTCCCAAATCAATCATTTGATCTTGTAAATTCCCAACTACAATTGTTTCATAAATTTTCGTAATGTCGTGCTTTTTGAATAAATTATTAAAGAATTTTAGACTATCATAAGTTTTTGCACCGACAACAATTCCAGATGTGTTCCTGTCCAATCTATTAACCAATGCTGGTGTAAATGTTGAGTTTTGAGTTGGTTGATATTGATTAGTTTTTATCAAATAACTTACCATCATATCCACAATATTTTTCCCATAATCACTAGGATTTGCAGCATGAGATAATACTCCTGTTTTTTTGTTAATCAATATTAAATCCTCATCTTCAAAAATAATATCTAGGTTAAAATCTTCAGCAGTGTAGACTTTATTATCTTGATATTTTTCAATTACCTCATCATACAAATAAATATTGACAATATCGTCTATTTTCAAATTATAATCAGGCTCTGTCCTTTTTTTATTTACTTTTATTTTTTTAGTTCGGATAAGTTTTTGAATATGATTTTTGCTCATTTTCGGCACTAGTTTCATTATGAACCTATCTACTCTTTGATTGCTATTTGAATCATCTATATTTATATGTCTCATTGCTACTCCTATTTGAAAAATTCTTAATAAATCATTATAATTTAATAAGGAAGGTGAAAAATGAAAAATTTTATTGATACTATAGTAGATTTTATTTATAAATTTGCAAAGCTTTTATTATTGTTACTAATTCTAGTAATTACAACGCTTTATGTGTATAAAACAATTGATTCAATGTTTTCAAAAAATTACACAAGTTCTCAAACCTATTCAAAAGATTTAAAAATCAAACAAGTCACAGAAGAAGTTAAAGACATTGAAATCACAATTCCACCCGAAGCAAAAGATTTGGATGTATCCAAGATTTTGATAAGCGGAAACATAATTACTAATGAACAAGAATTCTTAAACTACTTAAAGCAAAACAATGTTACTGCATTCAAAGATGGCAACTACAAACTAAATAAAAATATGACTACTGAACAAATAGTTGCCAAAATCAAGAAATAATCAATATCCCTTATTGACATAAGAATCGATAAGGGATTTTTTCTTTATTGGTTCGAAAACATTGTTATCAATTAAATGTTTTTTTATGTTTTCATTTATTGTATGAAAAATCATCTTCTCATAATCTTTAAGCACAATTTCAAAAAGATTATCTCTCATTCTGTATGATAAAATATCTATGTAATATGCCTCAACATTTTTGTATTCTATCAATTCCAAGATTTTTAAAATCGTATTATCTTTTTCCAAGTAATAGTTTCTGCATTTATTTAATGATGCAATGTATTTTTTCGGTTTCTTGTTTTTATATTTGTTTGCAATAGTATTGTATTCTTTAGCTTTTGAATTATAGTATTGGTAGTTAAAAATCCCCTCATTTACAGTTTTAATATTGATAAATGGTCTAAGATTAAAACTATCAATTAATACATTGTTTCTTGAAATAAATTCCTGTTTCGTAATTTTGCCATCATCTAATAAATCAATTAACTCATTTCTTTGTTTTACATAAAAATCTACATTTCTTTTCATAATAATCCTCTACCTAGATTATAATTCATATCCTTAACTTTTCAAAATTTAGAAATAAAAAAGCGATAAAATAATACTCTCTAAATATTATTTTATCACTCGTTATATTATTCTATTATTGAAATATCATGATTTATTATCGAATAAAATTCTTCTTGAATTTTATCGATATCTCTATTGTGTTTACCCATTACATACATCATTTTACATACTACTGATTCTAGTGTCATATCTTTAGATTCCAAAACATCTAGTTTTTCTCTAATTCGCATTCCTACTTGATAAACTCCAATATCTGATCCTTCTTGTGGAACTTGTGTTGTCATCACAATAATTTTATTGTCTGTATAACGATCCATCAATCTAAGGAATTCTTCAGATATTCCAGCTGGCATTCCACCTACTCCATAGCTTTCTACTATAATACAATCGTATTTTTTGAAAATATCTTCAAGAATATCTCCTCTCATAGAAGGAATTAACTTTAACAGATATACACTATCATCTAATTGATCATAAAATTCTACTGGAGCATTTGATTTATCATCTATATATCTTAAAACTTTGCCATCGTGGATTATTGCAATTAATGGATAATTTATAGAATCAAAAGCATCAAAGCTTTTTGTTCTGACTTTTCTAGCTCTATTACCACAAATAACTTTTCCATTAAAAACTATATTAACTCCATGCGATTTATCTTTGCTAGCAAATATTAAAGCATCTATCAGGTTATTCTTTGCATCAGTAATATCATTCGAAATTGATTTTTGTGCTCCTGTAATTACAATAGGCTTTGGGCTTTTTTGTATTAAATACCCCAAAGCAGATGCTGTATATGCCAATGTATCAGTCCCATGTGTTATTACAAAACCATCGTATTCATCGTAGTTTTCTTTTATAGTTTGTTTGATAAGTAACCAATGTTCTGGTCTTATGTCCGTCGAATCAATACTAAATAAACTTAAAGTATCTAATTCAAAGTCAAATTTTTTAAATTTTACATATTCTAATATATCTTTTGCTTGAAGACCTGGAGCTAATCCCTTATCTGTAGCTACAGATGCTATAGTTCCTCCTGTTGTAATCAATAATAGTTTCTTCATATATTCCCCCTAGAAATAGTATAACACTTTATTTTAAAAATATGTTAATAATTAATTTTACATACAATTTACAATAATATTATATGAATTTTAAACTCTACATGTATTCTATTAGTGAATTAAATATGAAAGGATGATTTATTTGAAAATCAAAAAATTAATGTTAGTTGCTATGATGCTTGTATTCGGAGTATTCATGGTAGCATGTGCAAAACAAGATGATGGAAAAACATCAGAAAACTCAAACAAAACAGAAACTACTTCTAATGATTCTAAATCAAACGAAAGTGCTGGAGAAGAAATCCACGTAGTATCAAGAGAAAATGGTTCAGGTACTAGAGGAGCATTTACAGAAATTACTAAAATTCTAGAAAAAGGTGCTGACGGAAAAGAACAAGACAAAACAGCAGCTTCAGCCATTGTTCAAAACAGTACTAACGCAGTAATGATGACTGTTGGTCAAGACAAAGATGCTATTGGATACATTTCATTAGGTTCTTTAAATGACAAAGTTAATGCAATTAAAATCAACGGCGTTGAAGCAACTTCTGAAAATGTTCAAAAAGGTGACTATAAAATCTCAAGACCTTTTAACATCGCTTACAAAGGAGAATTAAAACCACTTCCAAAAGATTTCTTAGATTTCATTTTATCTAAAGAAGGACAAGAAATTGTTAAAAAAGAAGGTTATGAACAACTTCCTCAAGAAGCTAAAGCTTACAACAAAAATTCACAAAAAGGTAAAATTGTAGTTGCAGGTTCAACATCCGTTTCCCCATTAATGGAAAAATTGGCAGAAGCTTACAAAGGAATGTACCCAGAAGTAGAAATTGAAATTCAATCTACTGGTTCTTCAGCTGGTATGAACTCAGCTATTGAAGGAGTATGTGACATTGGAATGGCTTCAAGAGAATTAAAAGATAAAGAAAAAGAACAATTAAAGGCTCAACCAATCGCAATTGACGGTATAGCAGTTATAGTAAACAAAGAAAATACTAAGGCAACTGATTTAACATTAGAACAAGTAAAAGATATTTTCACTGGAAAAGTTAAATCTTGGTCTGAAATTTCTAAATAATTCCTCTCTAAAAACAGATCTCTCACGAGGTCTGTTTTTTAATTTCCAAATATATATTTTACATTTGTAAAATCATACTATTTCTCTATTCTATACGATTTTTGTGAGATAAGTTAGAAAACTTTACATTAAATTAACATTATTATCGCATTTATTTTACAAGCACTTGATAATATTAAGGTGATAAAAATATAGAAAGGATTTAATATGAAAAAGAAATATTTATCTGAATCAATAATGAAATACGTGTTTTTAGTTTCAGCACTAACTTCTATTTTCGCAATAGTTTTAATATGTTTTTTCATTTTTGGTGAATCAATGCCTTTTATAAAAAAAGTTGGTTTAACTAATTTTATATTTGGTAAGGACTGGTCTCCTGTAGATGTCCCTGCTCAATTTGGAATATTACCTATGATTATAGGTAGTATCTATGTAACGATTGGTTCTATAATTATCGGAGTTCCAATTGGAATTTTTACTGCAATTTATCTTGCAAAGTTTTGTCCTAAAAAATTATATAGTTTTTTGAGACCTTGTATAGATTTAATGGCTGGTATACCATCTATAGTTTATGGTTTCTTTGCTTTGGTAGTTATTGTTCCAATGATTAGAAAAGCATTTGGAGGAACTGGTATGAATATAGTTACTGCATCCATTCTTTTAGGAATCATGATTTTACCAACAATAATCACATTGTCTGAAAGTGCAATTAATACTGTTGTTGATTCTTACTACGAAGGAAGTATTGCTCTAGGTGCTAGCCACGAATTAGCCGTTATGGGAGTTGTTGTTCCCGCTGCAAAATCAGGTATATTATCATCAGTTATACTTGGAATTGGACGTGCTATTGGTGAAACAATGGCTGTATATTTAGTTGCTGGAAATCAACCTGTTATTGCAAAAAGCATTTTTTCAGGAACACGTACAATGACTACTAACATTGTATTGGACATGGCTTATGCTTCTGGCGCACACAGAGATGCTTTAATCGCTACTGCAATGGTACTATTCGTATTTATACTACTAATAAATTTAGCGTTTAATTTAGTTAAAAGAGGTGTAAATAATGGAAAATAATTCTATCGATATTTCCAATAATAGTTTGAGAAATTTACGCAAAAACAAAACCAAGAGTAAAGTTATTAAAGGCTTTATTTATTTAATGGCTTTCATTACATTAGCTGTTTTGTTTTATTTAATTATTTACATGCTAGTTAATGGTATTCCTCATTTGAAACCAAGTATGTTTTCGAATCACTATACTTCAAAGAATGTTTCAATGATGCCATCAATCAAGACTACTATTATTTTAGTATTGTTAACATTATTAATTGCTAGTCCTATCGGAATATTTACTGCAATTTACTTGTCAGAATATTCAAAGAAAAATTCAAAAGTAGTTACACTTATTAGACTTGCAACTGAAACATTATCTGGTATTCCATCAATAGTATATGGTTTATTCGGTATGTTGTTGTTTGTAATGAGATTAAAATTTAGATATTCATTAATATCTGGTGTTCTTACAATGTTTATAATGGTACTTCCTTTAATCATAAGAGCTAGTGAACAAGCTTTGCTATCAATAGATGATGAATTAAGAGCTGGAAGTTATGCATTAGGAGCTGGAAAGTTGTATACTATAAGAAAGGTATTACTTCCTGTTGCTATGCCTGGTATCATGGCTGGTATTATCCTTTCTATAGGTAGAGTTGTCGGTGAAACTGCTGCATTGATGTTTACTTTAGGAACTGATCCGCGTGTTCCAACAAGTTTAATGCAATCCGGAAGAAGTTTGGCTTTACACATGTATGTTTTATCTTCTGAAGGATTCCATGTAGAAGAATCTTATGCAACTGGGGTTGTATTAGTAATTTTAGTTTTAATAATAAATATAGTTTCCAATTTAATAGGAAAAAAATTAACGAAAGGAAGTAAATAATGTCTAAGATAAGCATAAAAGATGTTGATTTATATTATGATAATTTTCATGCTTTAAAGAAAATCAACATGGAAATGAAATCCAATGAGATTACTGCTTTTATTGGACCTTCAGGCTGTGGTAAGTCTACAATGCTTAAGTGTCTTAATAGAATGAATGATCTTATTGACGGATGTCGTATCGAAGGATTAATAACTTTAGATGGTAAAGACATATATGATAAAAATTATGATGTAAACTTATTAAGAAAAAGAGTAGGTATGGTTTTTCAAAAGCCTAACCCATTCCCTATGTCAATTTACGATAATATTGCCTATGGCCCAAGATTACACGGGGAAAAAAACAAAGCTAAATTAGATGAAATCGTAGAAAAATCTTTGAAAGGGGCAGCAATTTGGGATGAAGTAAAAGACAATTTAAAGAAAAATGCACTTTCAATCTCTGGTGGTCAACAACAAAGAATTTGTATTGCTAGAGCACTAGCTGTGGAACCTGAAGTATTGCTAATGGATGAACCAACTTCAGCTCTTGACCCTATTTCTACTAATAAAATTGAAGATTTATGCCAAGATTTGAAGTCAAAATATACTATAATAATGGTAACTCACAATATGCAACAAGCTGCTCGTATTTCAGACAAAACAGCATTTTTCTTAACAGGTGAAGTTATAGAATTTAATAATACTGATATACTGTTCTCAAAACCTGAGGATAAAAGAACAGAGGATTATATTACTGGTAGATTCGGTTAAAAAGAGGTGGTTTTATGAGAAAATATTTTACACATCAATTAGAAGAATTAAAACATAATTTAATTTTTCTTGGAGCAAATGTCGAAAGACAAATAGAACAAAGCACATACGCTTTAGAAACTCAAGATTTAGAAATAGCTCAAAAAGTTTACGATTCTCAAGAAACTATATATGAAATGTCAAAAGAGGTTGAGGATACTTGTTTGAGACTTTTAACTACACAATCTCCTGTTGCAAAAGACTTAAGATTCATTTCATCAGCACTAAGAATTCTTTCTTGTATGAGTAAAATTGGAAACCATGCACAAGAAATTTCTGAACTTGTTATGTTAATTGGAAAAACTAGACTTCCAAAAGACTTGTCGATGATAAGATGTATGGGTAAATCTGCCCAAAAAATGCTAGTTGAAAGTATTAATGCCTTTACAGATGATGATGTTGAACTTGCTTATTCTGTAATTAAAAAGGATGATGAAGTTGATGAACTTTTTAGGCATTTCATGGATGAGTCAATTGAACTAATCAAATCAGGTTGTGATAATCCTGAACAAATTATCGATTTAATTCAAGTTGCAAAATACCTAGAAAGAATTGGCGATAATGCAGAAAGAATTGCAACATGGGTAATCTTCTCTGTTACTGGAGAAAGATATGAGGAAAATGCACAATGATTTGCTGTGTTGAAGATGATAAAAGCATAAGAGAACTAATTATCTACGCACTAAATAATGAAGGTTATGATGCAATGGGATTTGGAGATTACGGTGAATTCAAATCCTCATTGTATTCTTCTAGCATAGATTTAATTATATTAGATATTATGCTTCCAGGAAAAAGTGGACTTGAAATTTTAAAAGAAATACGAAATAATGAGAAAACGAAAAGCATCCCTGTTATGATGCTTACTGCAAAGACTACAGAATACGATAAGATCGTTGGACTAGATAGTGGTGCTGATGATTATATGATAAAACCGTTTAGCATCATGGAGCTATTAGCAAGAGTTAGAGCTTTACTCAGAAGATCGTCATTGAGTAAAACAAAATCAAAGATTATTTATAAAAATGTTGAACTAGACTACGATAAAAGAACTGTAAGTGTCGATGGAGAAAATATTGACTTGACTTATAAAGAATTTGAATTATTGTATTATCTCCTATCAAATATTGGAAAAGTATTAACGAGAGAAAATATAATGACAAAAATTTGGGGATTTGATTTTGAAGGCGAATCTCGTACAGTAGATGTTCATATTGCTACACTAAGACAAAAATTGAAAAATGCTTCAGGCATCATAAAAACTATAAGAAATCTGGGATATAAAGCTGGTGAGTAATGAAAAGGAAAATATACACTAGAATTTCTTTTGTTATTATATTAGCTTTGGCTGTCGGACTTAGTTTGCAAACATTTATATTTTATAATTACAACAAATCAAAGCAAGAAACTTCCCTACTTCGCCAAATCCAATATATTGATTCTATCAGTGACAATAATCGTGAACAAACTATTGTCAATGTAAAAAAGATTAAGAGAATCAATCCTACGAATAGATTCACTATTATTGATAAAAGTGGAAATGTAGTCTATGACACCGATACGAATGTAGATTCTTTGGATAATCACTCTAATAGAGAAGAAGTTAAAGATGCAAGGGAAACTAATGTAGGATCAATAACTCGTAAATCTAATAGTTTTGGAGCCGATATGTATTATGTAGCTATTCTACAAGAAAATTCAGATGTGCTTAGAGTTAGCTGTGAATCGGCAAATTTTTTCAAAACAATTCTAGATTTATTACCCTATACCCTATTGATTTTAGCATTGTCATTAATTTTGTTAATAGACATTAATAGAAGACAAATTAGACAAATTCTAGATCCTATTGAAACTATTGCTAATGAGTTAGATGATAATATTGTAAATGATAAGGAATCAAAATTAATAGAAAAACCAGTTTACGATGAACTAATACCATTTGTTAATATTATTAGACGAAAAAATGATACTATAAAAAAATATGTTGATGAATTAGAAGAAAGATCTGCTACTATTAAAACTATTACGGATAATATGAGAGAAGGTCTTATTTTACTAGATAAAAACATGAATGTACTTTCTGTTAACAAGTCAGCTGAATTTCTATTTGGAGCTTCTGATTCTAAATATGAGGGAAGACCTTTTATTTCATTGAATAGAGATTTGAAAATCCATTCTGCAATTAAGAACGTTATATCTACAAAAACAGCACATCATATAAACATTGAAATGCAAGGAATGTTATTATCATTGTATATTGCACCAGTATTAGATGAAGATAAGATTAATGGAGTTCTACTATTCTTAGTAGATGAAAGTGACAAAATAAAAGCTGAAAAAAGAAGAAGAGAATTTTCAGCAAATGTAAGTCACGAATTGAAATCTCCCCTAACTTCTATCAATGGTTATGCAGAAATGATTGAAAATAATATGGTTAGCCCGGAAAACGTCGGTAAATTTGCTTCTATAATCCATCAAGAAGGATTAAGATTATTGGAACTAATTGATAATATCATCAAACTCTCAAAATTAGATGAATCTGGTGATGATATCGAAAAAAGTTTATTCAATCCTGAAAAAATAGTAAGTGAAATTATTAATTCTAATCAAAATAAATTCGATAACAAACAAATAGAAATAATTACAGATATTCAGGAAAATTGTCTAATATATGGAAACGAAAATTTAATTAAAGAAATGATTGAAAACTTGGTTACCAATGCTATTAAATACAATAAAATATCTGGAAAAATCAAGATTTCAATATTCAAAGAAAATGATAAAACTAAGATTATCTGTGAAGATACTGGAATTGGTATAGCTGAAAAATATCAAAAAAGAGTTTTTGAAAGATTTTTCGTTGTCGACAAATCACGCTCTTCTCAAGAATCTACGGGACTCGGCTTATCGATTATTAAACATATCGTTGATATCCACAACGGTTCAATTGAACTTGAGTCTAAGCTAGATGTCGGAACTAAAATTACAATAACTATTTAAATACGGCAACTTAGTTGTCGTATTTTTTTCGTTGTAATGATATAATAAATATGTTAACTAAAAATAAAAAATCAATCGATTAGAAAGGAATAAAAAATGCAAAAAATTGCTATTCTATCTGACACAACATCTGATGTTGATGAATCAATTATTAAAGAATACAATATTTTAGAAGTCCCTCTTCAAATAATTTATAATTCGGAAGTTACATATAAGGATAAGTATGAAAAAACTATTTACGACATTATTGATGATATAAATAGTAACACTATTAGTAGTTCTCTTCCCTTAGCAAGTGATTTGATTGACAAAATAGAATACATTTTATCAAATGGATACACTCATGTTATTGCAACTTGTATGAGTTGTGGTATAAGTGGAACTTATAATTTATTTAAGCAAGTATTAAGTTTATATTCTGATAAGCTAACATATCATTTAATTGATTGCAGATCATGTTCAATGGGAATGGGTTTTTTAATTGAAAAAGCTGTGAATATGATTGAAAATCATAATAGTTTTGAAGATATTGTCAAAGAATTAGAAGTCTTAAAAAATAAAGAGGACTTTTTCTTCACTGTAGATAAACTAGACTACCTATATACAAGTGGACGAATTAAACGTTCTAGTAAGGTAGTAGGAAATCTTCTAAGCATTAAACCTATTATAACTTGTATCAAAAACACAGGTAATTTAGAGGTAATAGATGCTGTGAGGGGCAGAAAAAAAGTAAATCAACAAATTTTAAATTATATTATTGATTTTGCAGATAATGATAAAATTGATAAAATTTATATAATGCATTCAAATCTTCAAGAAAATGCAGATGAATTAGAAAAAGTAATAAAAGAACACTATCCTAATGTGGAAATCTATAAAAGACCTATTTCAAGTCTTTTTGTTGTTCATACAGGCCCTCACATATACGGAGCTGTTGTAACATTAAAATAAGGAAGGACAATGCCTTCCTTATTTTAAATTAGTTTATTTCAAACCACTTTTATTTTCTTCTTCTTTTTTATTTTTTAAGTTAAATTCTTTTCTTGTCATTACGTCAACTACTTTACAGTTAACTTCAACAACATTTAATCCTGTCATCTTGTTTACGCTTTGTTTTACTACTTCTTGTAATTGATTGAATACTTTAACAGCTGATACACCATATTCTAAAATAACTGAAACATCAATTGCAGCTTCTTTTTCTCCAACTTCTGCTTCAATACCTTTTGTAGCATCATATCCACCAAAAGTTTCTTGAATTCCTGAGAAGAATCCACCTTCCATATCTAAAACTCCAGGAACTTCTCTAACAGCTATTGCAGCTATTTTTTGAACTACTGAGTTATCAAAAGTTAATTTTGATTCATGTTTCTTTTCTTGTTCTCTTTCAGCCTTTTCTTCGTTTACTTTGTTTACTTCATTGTATTTTCTTTCGTCCATCTTTCTAATCTCCTTTTATAACTATATTATTTCCTAAATAAATTCATCAAAAATCTGATAAATTTAGGATTACCCTCTTTGTACAACCCATAACCATAACCAATACCAAAAAGTAAAAGTATTAATATTGTTGCCCAAAATCCAGCTTTCAAAAATAAAAGTGCTATTATTACACCTAATATTCCATACTTAGTTGGTTTTCTCAAATCTGAGAAATTTTTTATTAGTCTTTCATCAAACTTATCTTTTGAATCTTCTTTTACAAATACTATTCTTTTTTCTTCATCTGGGGAATTAATATTGTCCAATAAATTATTGTTCATTCTTACCCCCTATACTACCCTTTTATTTGTAGATTTTGCCAAATCCAAGAATTTTACAGTAATATCTTTAACTTTGTAACCAGTTAAAGTTTCCAGATTAGTCTTGATATCATTTTTGATGTTTTCACCAAGACCTCCTACATTTGACATATCCCTTACTCCAACCTCTACATCACAATTCATATATGGTTTATTTGAATTGTTGACTCTTACATTCACATTAGAAGTTCTGACATCATTAAATCTATTTACTGTACTTTTTACAGTATTTTCAAGTGCATCTGTAGATATCATAACTTCTCCATCCTTGTCTTTTGAGATCAAGAAATCACTTAAATTATCAGAGAGTATTGCTTTAAACATTATTATAAGTGCCCCTAGTAAAATTAAGGCTCCAATAACTGCTAATATATAAAAGCATACCTCATTCATCATGAGCTCTCTGAGATTATAACTAACTTGTCCAAAATTGAATACTGTGAAAAACATTACTAAAGAAAACAAAATTAGTAATATTGAAAACAATATATGGACAAATTTTTTAAATCCACTCATAAAACCTCCTTGTAAATTATTGATATATTTGTTACCTGATATATATATACCACTTTTGAATAAATCCTAAACAACAATTTGTTAAATTATAAAAATTTAATCTTTAATAATGGTTTTAACCTCTAGCGCCTTAATTTAATTATACCCTTCTTATAAATTTCTAAACATTTTAAATAAATTTCTAAACATTTTAAAAATTAAAAAACCCGAAAAATTACACAATTTGTTCAGTTCTGATTTGTAAAATTATTTAGAGGGTATATAAATACTGAATAAAATTACAATATAGGTTAACTCAAAGGAGGCAAATTTATGAAATTAAAAAATGTAACAGTAGCTGGTGGAGGAGTTTTAGGATCTCAAATAGCATTTCAAACTGCATTTAAAGGCTTTGATGTCAACGTGTGGTTAAGAAGTGAAGGTTCAATAGAGAGAGCTAAGCCACGTTTTGATGCATTAAAAGAAACATATCTAAGTATACTAGATAGAATTAAGGTTGGATTATCTGATGAAAACACTGTTAACTCAGTAATTATACCTAGAGGTATTTCTTCAGATCAATTGACACTTGATGATATTGAAAATTTAAAAAAAGATGTAGAAGAAGGGTTTAATAGAATTCATCTTTTAACAGACTTAGAAAAATCAATTGAAAATTGTGATTTATTGATTGAAGCTGTTTCTGAAAATCCAGAACAAAAATCAGATTTTTATACGAATTTAGCCAAAGTATTAAATGATAATACTATAGTTGCAACAAATTCATCAACATTATTACCAAGTTCGTTTAAGGATTTACTTCCTCATCCAGAAAAATATCTTGCTCTTCACTTTGCAAATGAAATTTGGAACAATAATACAGCAGAAATTATGGGACACAGCGAAACTTCTCATGAAGTATACGATGAAGTAGTTAACTTCGCAAAAGATATAGGAATGATTCCATTAAAATTGAAGAAAGAACAACCAGGATATCTACTAAATTCATTATTAGTTCCATTACTAGATGCAGCAATGACTCTAAAGGCTTTAGACATAGCTGACATCGAAGATATCGACAACGCTTGGAGATACGGAACAGGTGCTCCATTTGGACCTTTCCAAATACTAGATGTAGTCGGTCTTAAAACTGCTTATAATATTACTTTAAATAAACCAGATGTAAATGATGAAAATTCTGTAACGTATCAGATTGCACAAATGTTAAAGAAATATATAGATGAAAACAAATTAGGTATAGGAACAAAAGAAGGATTCTACAAATACTAATGAAATTGAAACAAGCTCTTGATAAAAATCAAGAGCTTGTTTGTTTTCAAAATATTATATTAGTCAATCCAACCGTAAGCTTTCATTAATACTTCAACTGGCTTTCTTCCTTCGTGACCATTGATTAAAGGTTGTGTATCTGTATTTATTGCGTGAATAAAATCTTTATATAATGGAGTGTGTCCGTTTCCGTACACATTATCTATAGATTTATCATCTTCCAATTCTCCGGTTTCAGATTCATCTTCAAATACCCAAGTTTTTATTTCGTTAACAGCTAACCCACCGATAACGGCAGTTCCTGTTGACCCAAATACAGAAATAGTTTCTTCAAGATTTTTAGGATAAACATCGGCACTACCTTCCAATAGTCCAATTCTACCGCTCTTAAATCTCATTAAAATTACGCCGTAATCTTCCATTTCTATATCTCTTAGGAAAGTTTCAGTTTCAGCTTTTACGCTTACTAATTCATCGTCCATCATCCATAACAACAAGTCTAGTGCATGTATACATTGGTTCATCAATGTACCACCATCTAATGCTTTTGTTCCTCTCCATGGGGCTAAGTTATAGTAGTTTTGATTTCTGTTCCATAAAACCCTTGCTGTGATGTTTGTCATCTTTCCAAATTTATTAGCATCAATTGTCTTTTTCAATTTTTGAATCGGAGGATTAAATCTATTTTGGTGACACACTCCAACTTTTAATCCTTTTTCATCAGCTAACTTATTAATTTTATCTATTTCTTCTAAACTCATAGCCATTGGTTTTTCAATCAATACATGTTTTGATTGTTCTAAACAGTAAAGAGCTATCTCACCATGATAACCACTTTCTGTTGAAATAGAGCACATATCTATGTCGACTTCTTCTAACATTTTTTTATAATCAGTGTATACTTTTACGTCTCTGTCAGAAAATCTTTCCAAATATTCATCTCTTTTTTCGATGGCTCTTTCTTCAATAATATCGCATACTGCAACTAATTCCATTTCTGAATCATTGTTTGCAATTCCCTCTACGTGTTTATAAGAAATTCTACCACAGCCAATGATTGCGCATTTAATTTTTTGCATATTACCTCTTATAATAATTCTATTTTTTCTCTGTTATTTTCTACATTTCTTGTAGCGTATTTTGTATCAAATACGAATGGTGCATTGTCTACTACCATTTGATAATCAACATTTGTATGATCAGCAGTTATAACAACTAAATCATAACCCTTAACTACATCTGGATTAATTTCTTTTAATGAGTAAGTCTTAGATCCATCTGGGTTGAAGTATGAAGGATTAAATCCATCGTAGTAATCAATGATAGCTCCTTCTTCTCTGAACTTATCCATTACAACAAATGCTGGGGAATCTCTTAAATCGTCAATGTCTTTTTTGTATGCAATACCTAAAATTAAAACTTTTGAACCATTTAATGGTTTTTTGAATTTTCTAGATAAGATTTTCATTGATCTATCTACAACCCATTCAGGCATGCTATCATTAACAGTACCACTTGCTTCTATTATTGGCATGTGTACATCATATTCTCTAGCTTTCCAAGTCAAATAGAATGGATCTAATGGTATACAGTGTCCACCAACACCAGGGCCTGGATAGAATGCTTGATATCCATAAGGTTTTGTCTTTGCAGCGTCTACTACTTCCCACATGTTAATGTCCATCTTATTCGCTAATTTGGCAAATTCATTTACCAAACCAATGTTTACATTTCTATATGTGTTTTCAAGAATTTTTTCCATTTCAGCAACTCTAGGTGAAGATACAGTCATAACTTCTCCTTCTAATACATTTCTGTACAATGCTGCTGCAACTTCAGTAGATTCTGAACCAATTCCTCCAACAACTTTTGGAGTGTTTTTAGTTTTATATTGTTTGTTACCTGGATCTACTCTTTCTGGAGAGAATGCCAAGTAGAAATCTTCTTCACATTTTAATCCTGATCCATTTTCCAAAATAGGTCTCATTAATTCTTCAGTAGTTCCTGGGTAAGTTGTAGATTCCAAAACAACTATAGATCCTTTTTTCAAATATTTTGAAACATCTGTAGTTGATTTTTCAACATAGGAAATATCTGGTTGTTGATAAATATCCAAAGGTGTAGGAACGGCAATAGCTATGAAATCACAGCTTGCAACTGATTCAAAATCACTTGTAGCTCTCAATTTTCCAGATTCTACAATTGCTTTTAATTCAGAATCAACAACATCACCTATGTAATTAACTCCATCGTTAACCATTTGAACTTTTTCAGGTTGAACATCAAAACCAATAACAGTATAACCTGCTTTAGCTTTTTCAACTGCTAATGGCAATCCTACATAACCTAATCCTACAACCCCTACAACTAGAGATTTATCTTCAATTTTGCCCAATAATTCTTCTTTTAAATTACTCATTTGATACCTCACTCAATTTATAATCATTTAATAAATATTTTTTGTCACATTTTTCACATATATAATCTGTGAGGGAAATTCTTTTTAGATTTTCTCCACATGAACATGCATATCCATGATGTCTGGCTGGATTACCAACTACAACTTCATAATCTCCGACATCCTTTGTAACAACTGCTCCCGCTCCAATTATAGCATATTTTCCAATTGTGTTTCCACAAACAATGGTAGCATTAGCTCCGATAGAAGCGCCTTCTTTAATAGTTGTCTTACGATATTCATCTTTTTTTTCAATAAAAGCTCTTGGATTAATCACATTTGTAAACACGCATGAAGGTCCTAGAAAAACTCCATCTTCACACACAACACCAGTATAGACACTGACATTGTTTTGAACTTTACAATTATTTCCAAGTTTAACATCTGGTGAAATCACAACATTTTGTCCAATATTACAATTTTCTCCGATTGAACATCCTGACATTATATGACTAAAATGCCAAATTTTAGTGCCTTTACCAATCTTTGTCTCTTCATCTATATAACAAGACTCATGAGCAAAAAAGTCCATTATACTATCTCCTTTATAGAATTAATAATATATTCTCTTTCTTCATCGTTCATTTCTGGGAACAATGGAATAGCAAAAGTTCTTTCAGAAAGATATTCTGCATTAGGGAAATCTCCCTTCTTATATCCTAAATCATTAAAAGCTTTTTGTAAATGCATAGGTACTTTGTAATAAGTTCCAGTTGCAATATTTTTTTCTTTTAATTTAGATTCGATTTCTTCTCTATTTTCAGATTGTAAAATAAATAAATGGAAAACATGCTTTCCACCTTCAGTTTCAGTTGGCATAACCAATGAAGTATCTTTTAAAGCTTCGATGTATTTGTGAGAAATGCTTCTTCTATTTTCAGTATATTCATCTAAATGTTTTAGTTTAATTCTTAGAATAGCAGCTTGGATTTCGTCTAATCTTGAATTGTGACCAATTAAGTAATTGTAGTATTTTAATGGATTGTATACAGTATTATCCCCTGAACTTTGTTCCATAACCTCTACTTCTTCGTTATTCAAGATAGCGTAAGCCTTCATTCCATTTTCTCCACTTCCATGAACCTTTAATGCTCTAATAATGGTAGCCAAATCATCATCGTTAGTTGTAATCATACCACCATCTCCAAAGCAACCTAAGTTCTTTGTAGGGAAAAACGAAAAACAAGCTAAATCACCTAAGTTACCGACATTCTTGCCCTTATATTGTGAGTTAATTGCTTGAGCAGCGTCTTCAACAACATACAAATTATGTCTTTTTGCAATATCATTTATTTGATCCATCTTGCATGCATTTCCAAATAAATGAACACAAATTATTGCTTTAGTTTTTTCTGTAATTTTTTCTTCTATTTGAGAAGGATCAATATTGTAAGTATCTAGTTCTACATCACAAAAAACAGGTGTTGCACCAACAAATCTGATTGCCTCAGCTGTAGCGAAGAATGTGTAGTCTGTAGTGATAACTTCGTCTCCTTCTTTAATTCCCAAAGACTTCAAAGCTATAATTAATGCATCAGTACCATTACCAACAGTAATAGCATGTTTTACACCAATTTTTTCTGCAATTTCCTTTTCAAATTGTTTTACATTTTCACCCATAATGTATTGAGCGTTTTTAAAGCATTCCAATACACTTGAGTTTACTTCTTCTTCAATATTTTCATATTGCCTTTTTAAATTTAATAATGGTATGTTCATCAAATTCCCCCATTTAAAATTTTTAATATATTTTCTAATTTATCAGTCAAAACTTTGTAGTCATAATCAAATGCTGCTTTTTTTGAATTATTGCAATATTTGTCATAATCAGAATTATCTAAACTATAAAAATACAGTATTCCATCCTTTAAAGCTTCAGCAGATCCACTTTTAACTGTCTTACCACAATCATATTTCTCAATAATATCATAATTACATCTTAAATTCGATAAAATCGGTTTATTTGCAGCTAAATACTCAAATAGCTTATTAAAACTCATTCCATATTTATATAAATTAATATCTTGTCCAGTAATTACATTCAAATCTGACCTTGTAACTATAGAAGGTACATATCTTTTGTCAACAGAACCTTTGAAAACAACATTTTTTTGTGAATTTTCTCTAACTTTTTTTATAAGGCTTGCTTCAAATTCACCTTTCCCATAAACAATAAGTTTTATATCTTCATAATCAGAAAGTTTATTCATTGCATCAATCAAAGTATCAACTTGATTTGCTCGTCCTAAAGCGCCTGTATAAACAACTTTAAAGATATTTTTGTCATCCAAATCTACATCTTCCAAATGATATTTTTTTATTGATTCATTGAAATCTTCTAGTACAACTCCATTATTTATGTGAAATACATTATCTCTATTAATTCCTCTTGATTTCAGATAGTCTTTTCCGCCCTCCATTGTGAATATTAAAGCATCTGAAGACTTATACACAGATTTCTCAATAGCATATAGGATTTTTGCCACAGGATGATTTTTACTGAATTTACCCATTTCTATAAAAGTTTCTGGCCATAAATCTCTTGTTTCACAAATTAATTTAGCGTGATTGTTTTTGGCTATTTTCCTTGAAGCTAACCAAGTTAAACTATGAGGTGCAGAACAATAAACAACATCAACCCCAGAGTATTTTTTAGATACTGACAATAGATTTTTATAGAATTGTATCATATTAATTACACGGTCTTTACCATTCCCAGTGTAATTTTTTGCCTTAATATATACAAATTTCAAGGAATCAATTATTTCTTCTTTATATTTTTTTTCATCATTAATCACATTTAAATCTGTTCCATGTGTAGTAGATGCTGTAAATAAAGTAACATTATGTCCTCTTTTTTGTAATTCTTTTGCAAAATTATAATGCCTTAAATATCTACCCTTCCCTGGAACATCAATATAATGATTTATAATCCAAATATTCATAAAACTCCTATAAAATCTTCAATGTTTGAAGAATTATTTTTATATCATTTAATAAATTAATATTTTCAATGTATTGTTTGTTTAGTTCGATTTTATTAGGCATAATTTCTTCAACATATGTCTTTTCAGGATTGTCAGATTTATCCAAAATTTCTGATTCATCTCTGTATTTTATACTCGCCAAATCCGTAATTCCTGGTCTAATTTTCAAAATATCCCTGTCCGAATCAGAATACATATCGACGTACTTTCTAACTTCAGGTCTCGGACCAACAAAACTCATATCTCCGACCAATACATTGAACAATTGTGGAAACTCATCTAATTTAGTTTTTCTCAAAAACTTTCCTACTTTCGTTATTCTAGGATCGTCTCCAACTGTTATTGCCATTCCCAATTTTGGAGCATCCACAACCATCGTTCTAAATTTCAAAATCGTAAAATCCTTATTATTTTTCTTAACTCTTTTTTGCTTGAAAAACACAGGACCTCTTGAATCTAATTTTATAGCAATGGAAATTATAATCATTGGGATTGCCATAACCAAAATTCCAAATAAAGATGCTAAAATATCAAATAATCTTTTGATGAAAAGATTAAATTTGCTATTTTTAAGGATTTCATCTACTCGATTATCCATATTATTTACCACTAACTATATCCTTGTAAGTTTCGATTACATATGCTACTTCATCATCTGACAATAATGTGTGAAGCGGCAATGTTATTTCGTTTTTGTATTGTTCAAAAGTATTAGGATAATCTTTAATGTCAAATCCTAAATTTTTGTATCCTGTCATCATTGCAATTGGTTTGTAGTGAACATTAGTAGCAATGCCTTTTTCTGCCATCTTCACGATTATATCGTTACGAGTTTGTTCATCGATACCTTCAACTCTTGTTAAATACAAATGACCGTTACTTGTGTAATCTTCACCAAAATGATTCAAATAACTAATTGAAGTATTATCTAAACCATCGTTATACATTTTGATTATTTTTTTTCTTCTAGCTAATAAATCGTCGTATCTTTCTAATTGTGCAAGCCCAATTGCTGCTAATATATCCGGCATATTGTATTTGTAATAAAGGCCTTTAATGTCGTATTCCCATGCACCTAATTTTGTTTTAGCTAATGCATCTTTGTTTTGACCATGTAAAGAGAACAATTGCAAATCATTGTATATCTTGTCTACATCACCAATATTGATGGCAAGCATTCCACCTTCTGCTGTCGTAAAGTTTTTAACAGCGTGGAATGAAAATGATGCAATATCTTGGAAAGAACCAATTTTTTTGCCCTTGTAAGTTGAACCCAATGCGTGAGCACTGTCAGAAACCAAAGCAACTCTTCCCAAAGATTCTTGGATTTCATTTGAAGGTTTGAATATTGATTTTTTTGCTTCAATTATTTCGTAAATTTTATCGTAATCGACAGGAACTCCTGCAATATCAACAGGAATTATCGCCTTTGTATTTTCATTTATTGAATCATATAATTTGTCATAATCCATAAAATATGAATCTTTTTGAACATCTACCAATTTGATAGTAGCGTCCAAATGATCTATTACAGAACAACTTGCTGTATAAGTGTAGGCTGATGTAATACATTCATCCTTTTTGCCATTTACACCTAAAATTCTAAGTGCACATTCTAATGCTGCCGTTGCTGAATTAAAACAACAAGTCTTTTTTGATTGTGTATATTCTTGTAAATTTTTTTCTAATAGTTTAGTTTTCGGTCCAGTTGTAATCCAACCAGATTTCAATGCGTCTACCACTTCTTCTATTTCTTTATCAGAAATATCAGGTGGTGAAAATAAAATATTCATAAACAACTCTCCTTATTTCACTAACTATATATTATACCACTTATTCGTAAATTTTCAGATAAAAATGACAAAAAAGTTGACAAATTGTAGCATTCTATCTTTTATTTATTGCTTTAATTATAAAATATTTCAAGATTAAATGATATAATAATTACAGGTGATAGTATGAATAACGAAATTTTATTAGAAAACGGATTGAAAGTTACAAAAGCGAGAAAGTTAATAATATCGATTTTGGAAAAATCAGAGCAACCAATCTCTGCAGAAGATCTGTATGAAATATTTAAGAAAAAAGAAAATTCTAATTTATCTACAATTTATAGAAATTTAAAACTATTGAAAAACAAATCAGTAGTTGAAGTGGTCTGCGAAATTGATGGTATTTCATACTACAGATTAAAAGGCAAAAAACACAAGCACAGTATAATTTGTGAGTCTTGTGGAAAAATCATTCCAATTGACAACTGTCCAATCGAAAAAATTGAAATTGATTTAGAGGACAAAACAGGCTTTGTTATAGATTCCCATTCTCTTGAATTTAGGGGGATGTGTCCTGATTGTCAAAAGAAAAATAAAACACAAAGAAACAACAAGAATGAACTATAGTCAAAGTTCATTCTTGTTGTTTCTTTATTTATTATTTTTAACTTTTAAAATCTGAGATATTATTGAAATAGCTATCTCTTCAACAGAGCCATCGTCAATATCCAATCCTACAGGAACATTTATACTCTCCACAAGATTTTTGTCGACATTTCTCTCAATCAAATTGTGTTTTAAAGTTTCTGCCTTTTTTCTAGAACCAAGCATTCCGAAATACTTGTGAGGTTTGTCCAATATATTAAATGCTACCTCCTCATCGTGTTTATGATCTCTTGTTGCAGAAATTATAAAAGTATCTGGAGTAAATCTCAATTCTTTAATAGAATCTGCTATTTCTTTGTTAATGTACTGTTTAATATTTGAAAAATCTTCATTGTATATGAAATCAGACCTATCATCTACAACTATAACCTCAAAATTAGTTAAAGTCGCAATCCTAGCTAGCTTTTGAGAACAATGACCAGCCCCAAAAATAATCAAAGTTGGTTTAGGATAAAAAACTTTCCCGAATCCACTAGCTTTCCCGCCACAACTCATACTAACTTTTTCTCCTTCGTTAAGTACATAATCAAATTCAAAATCTTTATCACATTTTAGGTTTTCAATAGAATCTTTTATTATTTGGTGTTCTATTGCGCCACCTCCAACTGTCCCAAATGTTTTTCCATCTTCACGAACAGCCATAATATTTCCCTGTTTCCCAGGAACAGATCCTTTATTCTTAAACAAAGTCACCATCATACATTTATATCCGTCTCCTAAAGATCTGTACATTTGTAATAAAACATCATTTTGCATTATTATTTCTCCTGTTTTCTAACATCATAATCGCTTCTAAAACAGCTCCACCGATTGCCCTCGCCTTGTCACTTATTGTGAAAGAATTTTTCACTTCTTCATATCTAGGATCAATATCTATTATTTTAAGTCCTTTTGTTACCTCAAAATTATCTCTAATCATTCCTCGGATAACTCCATCTAATGTTGCATAGATATTATTATTGTCGACTTTTGCTATAACTTGACCTTTTTGTACTACATCTGAGATATTTTTGATATGCGTAAATTTTCCGTCAAATTCAGAATAAATTACCCTTTCAATAGAATATCCATTTATATTTCCTGGAATTTTCGTGTTTTTTTGTGCAAAACCACGCTCAATAATCCTAGCCAAATCATGTCCTCTCATAGTTTCTATCACAACATCGCAATCAACTCCAGCTTCAAACCCAGGTCCTAGCGCAATTGTGATATCCGCCATATTTTTGCTAAGTCCAGTATTTTTCTTCGCTAAAATTGCATCCACAATAACATCAAATTTCATCTTATTTAAAATCGAAATATTTGGATCAACTATTACAACGGGATTGTATTTTTCCAGATACTCATCGATTTTTTCTAAATCATCACACAAAACTGCCTCTATGTCCTCCACATTTGCCTTCCCATCATATACAGCTTCAGAAAGTGATACATTTCTTCTGATACTACTTGGATTTGAAACTTCTGTCACAACGCATTTAAATCCCGCATGGACAAGTTTTTGAATTGTACCTGTGGCGATATCTCCTGCGCCTCTAATCAAACAAATCTTGTGCATTTATAATCCTTTCATAATCTTCAACAGTATCTATATCCATTAATTCTCTTTCAAATTGTGCATTTACATATCTTACATCATCAAGGTTTTTATTTCTAACTAACGATCCTTTTTCATCATTTTTTAGTGATAATAATTCTTTATAAAATGTATTTGAAAATATAACAGGATTAGCAATTCTATCATTGAATTTTAGTTGATAAATTTTATCTTTTTCAAATGAATTAATCAAGTTTTCAATGGAATTTACAGTTAAAAATGGCTGATCACTAACTAAAAAACAAATTCCGTCCAAATCTTTAAAAAAGTTTACACCTATTTTGATTGATTCGCTCTGACCATTTTCATTGTTAGGATTATTAATAGTCTTAATTCCCATTTTATTGCAATATTCTATAATTGTATCATTATTTGTAACCACTACTTTATCATAAAATTTCGATTTACAAACCAAATCAATAACATATTCAAAAATAAATTTATTGTTATATTTTAGCATAAGTTTATCTGATTTCATCCTTCTAGACAAACCACTTGCCATTATTACTGCTCCTATTTTCAAAATTATCACCTAATATATTATACACTTTTAGTTTATCTCAATCAAAAAACCTCCTTGTCCTTTACGACAAAGAGGTCTTGTAGATAAAATTTATTGTCTGTTCAATGCGCCTTCAACCATTTGCAACAATAAAACTCTTGTTGTGATTTTTCCAACGCTGTTTGCCAATACTTTTACGTTAACTTCTGGGTTAACATCGCCTGATAATTTTCCATTTTCATCCAAGCTAACTCCTACGTCAACTACATAAGAATCTTCTGTAAAGTATGAATCATCAAACATTTTAGCCTTACCAACTGCTGTTACAACTAAATCAGCATTCTTAGTGAATGATTTAATATCTTCAGTTCTTGAATGGCACATAGTAACAGTTTTGTTTTCTTTGATAAGCATATTGAATAGTGGTTTTCCCAAAACTAATGATCTATTAACAATTACTACATTTTTAACGTCAAAGTTGTAGTATTTTACAATTTCCACAACAGCTCTTGCTGTAGCTGGATAGTATGCGTCATCTTCTGCTGATAAAACTTTCCCTAAATTAACCATTCCCATTGCATCGATATCTTTTTCTGGTGCAATTATATATTGAATTTCTTTTTCAAGTGCTTTATCTTTTAATGGTCTAAACATCAATATACCATCGTGAGTTTCATTAAGTTCTTTAATAGTTTGGATTAACTTTTCGTTTTCCCCTTCTTCTAAAACTATTTGGTCACAAGTTATGTTTAATTTAGCACAGTTGTTTTTAACAGCTTTTTCATAAGAAATGTCTCCTGCATTTTCACCAACTCTTACTGTAGCAACCTTAACTTCTCTGCCAAGTTTTTCAACACCATCGATAATTCTCTTACCTAAATCTTCTCTTAGTTCTTTAATGTCCAATACGTTCATAAAAGTATCCTTTCTATTTCTTCTTTTTTTGTATCGTAGATTACAAAACCAGATTGTCCATCCCTTGGATAAGTTACAGACCCAGGATTTATAATCCAAATCCCATCAATTATTTCATTAAAATACCTGTGAGTATGTCCATATAAGCACATATCACAATTTAATGATTTGCATTTTTCGACTAATCGTCCAACTCCCGAAGATACATTGTATTTGTGACCATGTGTTATGAAAATATTTTTATCAGAAATTCTAATAACCTTATCATATTCCCCATCTACCACATAAAAATCGTTATTTCCTTTGACATAGATTACTTCTATTTTTAGTAAATCTTGAAGTAAAATTGCATCATCGCACACATCTCCTAAGTGAACGATGATGTCAATTTCTTTGTCAAACAAATAATCATATACTTTTTCAATTTTATTATGTGTATCACTAATTATTGCTACTTTCATCTAAACCTTTCAAGATAATTTTGGCGTTCTCAAGCGCTCTTTTTCTGTGACTTATTTGATTTTTTTCAAAATCTTTCATTTGTGCAAAACTTTTTTCAAAGCCGTCAGGCATGAATATGCTGTCGTATCCAAACCCGTTATCCCCACATTCTTCAAATAAAATCTTGCCGTCTACTCTACCTTTTGCTTGATGAATTTCGCCATTTGAGTCTATAATTGTAATTACAGTTTCAAAATAAGCACTTCTATCTTCTTTATCTTTCAATGCTGATAAGAGTTTTTGGCGATTTTTGTAATCATCACATTCATCACCGGCAAATCTTGCAGAATATACGCCAGGTCTTCCATCTAATGAATTTACAAAAAGTCCAGTGTCATCACTCATAACAATATCATCTGTGTGTTTTTTTAGAAATTTAGCTTTTATAAGTGAATTTCCTTCTAATGTCTCTGCATCTTCTATTGCATCTTCATTTATACCCAATTCAGATTTAGAATACACATCATAATTCAAATCAGAAAGTATTTCTTTTATTTCTGATACTTTCCCTTTGTTTCCTGTAGATAAATATATTTTCTTCATTAGATTTTCTCTTTTATTAACTCGTTGAATTTTTGAGGATTTCCTTTACCTTTGGATTTCTTCATACATTGACCAACTAAAAATCCTATCGCACGATCTTTGCCATTTCTGATACTTTCGATTGATTCAGGATTTTCAGCAACAACTTCATCTACTATTTGTTGTAGTAAATTATCGTCATCCACTTGTAATAACCCTTTTTCTTTTACATAAACTTCTGGATCGAAGTTTTCGTTGAACATTTCTCTCAAAACTTTTTTCGCAGTTTGATTGTTTATCTTCTTAGCAGAAGAAAGTTTTATCAATTTTGCCAAGTTTTCAGCTGACATATTCATTTCTTCAACTTCTATTTCATTTTCATTTACTTGACGAAGTACATCACCTAATAGCCAGTTTGAAGATTGTACTGGATCATTTGAAATTTCTACAACTTTTTCGTAATAATCAGCCAAATATCCGTTTCTTGTAAGAATATCAGCATCGTATTCGTCAATTTTGTAATCATTCATAAATCTTTCTTTACGCATTTGTGGAAGTTCAGGCAACTCATTTTTGATTTCTTCGATGTAAGATTGTTCCACATAAGTTTTAGGAATATCTCCTTCAACAGAGAATCTGTAATCATTTCCTTCTTCTTTGTGTCTCATAACTATTGTAGTTTGAGTGTCTTCATCCCATCTTCTAGTTTCTTTTTCTCCAATTTTATTTTTCTTAGCTAATTGTATGTGTCTTTCTTGTTCGTAAACCAAAGCTTTTGAAACTGATTTGAATGAGTTCAAGTTTTTGATTTCAGAAATTTTGGTTTTAAAATCAGAATCTTCATCGTAAACATTGATGTTAACATCGCATCTCAATGATCCTTCACTCATCTTAACATCTGATATTTTCAAATATTTAATTCTTTCTCTTAAAGTTTCTAAAAATTCTCTGGCTTCATCAGGAGTACTCATATCTGGCTCACTAACTATTTCAATTAGTGGAACTCCTGCTCTGTTATAATCCATTAAAGTGTTTCCACTTTCGTTGTGGATTGATTTACCTGTATCTTCTTCTATGTGAATTCTTCTAATTCTAACTTTTTTACCTTTAGTAGATGATTTTAATTCAATATGTCCATTTGTGCAAAGTGGTTGATCTTCTTGCGTGATTTGATATCCTTTAACTAAATCAGGGTAGAAGTATTTTTTTCTGTCCATCTTAAATTCATTAGCAATGTCACAATCAAAAGCTAGTCCTGCCATAATCGCGTATCTTAAAGCTTCTTTGTTCATGTGAGGAAGTGCTCCAGGATGACCTAAACAAATCGGACATACATTTGTGTTTGGAACTTGTCCGAATTCATTCTTACAACCACAAAACATTTTAGTTTTAGTTGATAATTCTACGTGAATTTCCAATCCTATAAGTGTTTTTAAGTTCATGCTATCTCCTTTCAAACGCTAAAGCTGCATTCAATAAATTTTCTTCGTCGTGACTATTTGCAATTAATTGCAAACTAGTTGATATTCCTGATTTGTAAGGAATTGAAATAGCACACAGTCCACTCAAGTTTACAATTACATTGAAAATACCTGAATCGTATACAGCCAATGGATCGTCTTTTCTACTGCCTAATTCGTAAGGTAAGCTTGTCATTGTAGGTGTTGCAATGAAATCAAAATCCTTGAAAATATTTTTAAATTCTTGTGAAAGTATATTTCTAACTTTTAAACCTTGTTTGTAAACTTTTTGGTCATTGGAACTTGCTAGATAAAAAGTTCCCATAGCAATTCTTCTCTTAACTTCTTCGCCAAATCCTTCGCTTCTAACCTTAACGAACAAATCTCTTGTATTTTCATAATCATCTGTCAAATATCCATATCTAATTCCATCAAATCTTGACATATTAGATGACACTTCACTAGTAACTATTACGTTGTATAACGCATTTGCGTATTTTAAATATTCAAAGTCGATTTCTACTAAATCGGCACCTAATTTTTTTAGAATTTCCAAGATTTCTTGGTATTCTTTGATAACTGTTTCATCTTTGCTATATTTTTTCAAATCAACAACTGCGATTTTTTTGCCGTTAAAATCATAATCTTTCTTTTGAACATTTACTTCAGATTGAATTGTAGTCATATCATTGTCATCGTGACCTGCAATTACATTGTAAGTATCCATTATATCTTCAACAGAATTTGATAATATACCAACTTCGTCCAAAGTATTTGCCATTGATTGAACTCCAAATCTAGAAATAGAACCATAAGTTGGCATAAATCCTACTGCATTACAACAAGATGCTGGTTGTCTGCTAGATCCGCCTGTGTCAGTTCCCAAACTTACAACAGCCATTTCAGCTTTAATACTAGCAGCTGATCCTGATGAAGAACCTCCTGGGATTAATTTTGTGTCTACAGGATTTTTTGTAGGGCCAAAATAACTTGTTTCAGAAGAAGATCCCATGGCAAATTCATCCATATTAACTTTTCCAACTATAACGCAGTCTTCTTCTTTTAATTTTTTGATTACAGTGGCATCATAAATTGAAACATAATCCTCTAACATTTTTGATCCACAAGTCATCTTCAAATCTTTTACATTGATATTGTCCTTGACGCTTACTGCAACACCGAACATTTTTCCCAACTTTTCGTTGTTTTTTGCTTTTTCAATTAGTTTTTCAACTTGTTGGTCAACGAATGATTTGTCGTAAGTTATGAACACATTCAAATCTTTTTTTGATTCTATTAATTTGTCCAAATCATTGTAGAAGTCCTTTAAACTCTCAGGATTTTCTACAAATTTGTTTCTAAGATTTTCTATCATTATTCCACCACTTTCTTCAATTTAAAATAACCATACTCACGAGATTTTGCATTTTTTAACGCAACTTCTCTTGGAATTGATTCTTTTGGTGTATCTTCTCTAAGTATACTGTGATATTGTGGCAAGAATTCCATATATTCCACTCCTTCAGTATCACATTCCATAATCATACTTGCAAAATCCAATACAGTATTATATTTTTCATATAAATCATCCACGTTTTCAGTTAACTCTAGGTTAGCCAAATCATAGATTTTTACTACTTCATCTCGATTAATCATACTAACTCCTTTTTAATTCATGATTAAATTTTATCATAAATAAATTAAATTTATAAGTTGTTTAGGAATGAATTCAACTCATCTTCTGTCATTAATTTTATACCCAAATCCTTCGCTTTTGTAAGTTTAGATCCTGCTTTTTCTCCATAAACCACATAATCTGTGTTTTTAGAAACAGAAGATGAAACTTTTGCTCCCAATTTAGATAACTTATCCGTAAGTTCTTTTCTGGAATAATTCACCAAACTTCCTGTTAATACAAAAGTTAAATTGTCTAATTTTTTTTCAACAGTTTCAGGATTTTTAATTTTAATCCCCTTAGATAATAGTGAATCTATTGATTTAGAAATGGTTTCGTCGTGGAAAAATTCTACGATTTCTTCCGCAATAACATTTCCTATATCTTCAATTTGAATTAATTCATTAAATTTTGCCTGTCTTAAATTTTCGAAAGTTTTGTATTTTTGTGCTAATTCAAAGCTAGTTTTTTCTCCAATTTCAGGAATTCCAAGTGCAAATATAAAATTAGCTAACTCAACATCCTTGCTTTTTTCAATTGCATCTATAAGGTTTTGACTTTTCTTTTCCTTAAATCCTTCTAATTGCAGTAGTTGTTCTTTTCTTACATCATAAATTTGTTCGATAGATGTAATATCTAGTTTTTCAAGCAAAACTTCCAATGTTTTTTCACTAAGCCCATCAATATTCATTGCATTTCTACTTGCAAAATGTACCATTCTCTTCACTAATTGTGGAGTACAACTCATTGAATTTGGGCAGAAAATGTGAACTCCATCTCTGAATAATTCACTGTGGCAATAAGGACAGTAATGTGGAATTTCAATTTCCTGTGTGTTTTCTTGTTCTGGATTTACAACACCCATAATTTCTGGAATTACATCGTTTGACCTTCTAATGAAAACTTCTGAGTTTAACCTTACTTGTTTTCTTTCGATATCATCTATGTTATTGAGGGTTGCTCTTTTAACTGTTACATTTCCTATTTCAACAGGTTCCAATAACGCAGTTGGAGTTACTTTGCCAGTTCTTCCCACATTCCATTCCACTTCTTTTACAACTGTTGTGAATCGTTCAGGCTCAAACTTGTATGCTATAGCCCACCTTGGAAATTTATTGGTGTATCCTAATTTTTCTCTGGTTTTAAAATCATTTACTTTGATTACAACACCATCTGTAAGAACATCAATTTGATTTCTTAATAAGAAAATCTCATCTATATACTTTGAAATTTCTTCAAATGATGTAGCATGCTTTTCGTAAGGATATAACTTGAAATAATTGTCACTCAAAAACTTCATCATTTGTTCTTGGTTTTCAATGCTATTTTCTTCCAAATAATTTACATTATAAAAGTATGCATCCAAGTTTCTTTCTCTGGTTACTTGTGGATCTAAGTTTCTAAGAGCTCCTGCTGCTGCATTTCTAGCATTTTTAAGTTTAGGGTCATGAGTCTTGTTGTATTTTTCTAATGATGAAAGAGGCATTAATCCTTCACCTTGAATTTCCATCAATCTCGTGTCATTAATTTTTAATGGGATTGAGTTGATAGTTCTCACTTGACTTGTGATAACTTCTCCTGTTGTTCCGTTCCCTCTAGTAGTTGCCATAACTAAATATTCATTATCATAAGTCAAATTTACAGTTAATCCATCAAATTTGAGTTCTACATAAAATTCTACCTTCGGTAATTTATTTGCGTGATTTTTATTATAATTTTCTACAAACTCGATGGTTTTATTTACCCAGTTTTTTACTTCTTCTTTGCTTTGCGCTTTTCCCAAACTGTACAAATTACTTAAATGGTCGTGTTTTTCAAATCCAGATAAAACTTCTCCACCAACTCTATTCGTAGGAGAATTAGGAAGAACTACTCCTGTTTCTTTTTCCAGATTTACAAGCTCATCGTATAATACATCGTACTCGGAATCCTCAATCAAAGGATCATCCAAAGTATAATAATGAAAAGCGTATTTGTTTAGTAAATCTACTAAATATTTTATCCTGTCTTGTTTTTCCATTATTCAACCCTAGTTAATGGTGCAAGTGATGAATTAAGTTTTTTCAATCCTTTTTTGTCGAAATTAATAGTCAGCTCATCTCCGTTTTCCTTTTCAACAATTCCAACTATAACACCAGTTCCAAATTTTTTGTGTTTAACTTTGTCTCCAGCTCTGTATTTTTCATTATTTTTAGCAACTTGACTTTGTTTTTTAGTAATTGAAGCTGACGCTTCAGTTCTGTAATCGTCAACTATTTTTGTATTGAACGATTCTCTAAAACTAACCTCTTTATTAGGAGATTCATCTTTGTATTTATTTTCCATTTCCTCTATAAACCTCGATTCAGCTTTTGTTTGAAATTCATTAAATCTTCTTCTTGATTGTACACTTGTAATGTACAATTTCTTTCTCGCTCTAGTGATTGCAACGTAGCACAATCTTCTCTCTTCCTCAACATCTTCATCAACTCTTGAAGGAATTGTCCCTTCTTCTAACCCAGTGAAAAATACAACGTCAAATTCCAATCCTTTTGCAGCGTGAATTGTCATCATGGATACCCCTTTTGTATTATCATCTGTTTTATCCAAATCAGTCATCAAAGAAGATGTTTCCAAATATTCTCTCAAATTTTTATCTGGATTATCTTGAACAAATTGATAAAGTGATGAAATATATTCATCAATGTTTTCTAATCTAGTTTTATCATCTCTATTAGTTGACTTTTCAAGATTTGCTCTGTATCCAGTCTTATCCAAAATAAATTCCATAAGTTCTGCTACATTCAACTCATCCTTTGGAAAGCTCTTAATCAAATAATAAAATTCTTGAAGTTTTTTTGCTGTAGCATTTGAAAAATCTGGCAAATCAGTATCTCTAATGTACTGCATCATACTAATTCCTCTTGCTTGAGAATATTGCAACAAATTATCCATAGTCGTTTTACCAATTCCCCTTTTAGGTTCATTTATAATTCTATTCAAAGCCATATTGTCGTTTAAATTCTCAACAATTCTAAGATAACTTACACAATCTTTGATTTCTTTTCTATCGTAGAATTTCAAACCTCCAACAACTCTATTAGGAATCCCTAGTCTATTCAATCTTTCTTCAAAAAGTCTGGATTGGGCGTTAGTTCTGTACAAGATTGCCATCTCTTCGTATGGATTTTCTCTGTATCTTTCTTGTTCAATCCATTGTACAACTTGCTCTGCTTCGTCAATATCTGAATACATTCTTTTATAAACAGGAGTATCGCCTTCATTTTTTGCAGTCCACAAGTTTTTATCTTTTCTGAGTGAATTATTTTTGATTACAGTGTTTGCCAAGTCCAAAATAGGTTGTGTTGAACGATAATTTTGTTCCAGTAAAATAACTTTTGCCTTCTTAAAATCTTTTTCAAAGTTTTGAATGTTTTCTATGTTAGCTCCTCTCCATCCGTAAATTGATTGGTCAGAATCACCAACACAACAAATATTGTCATTCTTATACACCAAATTTTTTATTAACTTGTATTGTGTGTCATTAGTATCTTGATATTCATCGACAAAAACGTACTTGAATCTATCGGAATATTTTTCTTTTAAATCTGGATTTTCATCAAATAATAAATTTGTCTTAACTATTAAATCGTCAAAATCCAATGAATTGTATTGTTTTAGCTTGTGTTCATATTTTTGGAATAATTCTATTGTAAAATTACTCAAACTTATATCGAAATCTTCTTTGTCGATGTTTTTTTCGGTAGCACCTGCGTTTTTTAATCTAGAAATCGTGTTAATTTCATTTTTTATTTCAACATTTTTAGGATCTACTCCCATGTCTTTCAAACATTCTTTTACAAGAGATATCTGGTCTGCTCTGTCGTAAACTGTGAAGTTTCTTTCAAAGCCAATTCTTTCTATCTCCACTCTCAAAATCCTAGAACAAATCGCATGAAAAGTTCCAATCCACATGCTATCGACATTTTCTTGTAGGATATTTTCGACTCTTTCCTTCATTTCCTTGGCAGCTTTGTTAGTAAAAGTGATTGCTAAAATTTCGTATTTGGAACACAATCCTTGCTCCAAGCAATACGCTATTTTAGTAGTCAAAACTTTTGTTTTACCACTTCCAGCACCTGCCAAAATCAGCATTGGCCCGTCAGTGTTTTCAACAGCCTCTCTTTGTCTATCGTTTAAATTATCTAAGTTCATCATAACTCCTTATGTATCAATAAAAAAATAAGTCGCTACAACTTATTTTTTTTAATATATATTCGTATATGTTTTATCTAATGTTCGTCTGGAAATAATTACAATTATTCCACATCATTATTATATCACAACTATCTGATTAGTCCGAAATAAATCAAAACTAAAACACCAAGAGCTATTCTATAATAACCAAAAACTTTGAAATCATTGTTTTTGATGTAATTCATTAAGAATTTGATTGTAATTACTGAAACGAAAAAGCTCACAGCAGTTCCCAATAACAAAACAATTGCTTCCATCGCGGTAAAACTAAAACCAAATTTTACAAGTTTCAGTAAGCTTGCACCAAACATAGTTGGAATTGCCAAGAAAAATGTAAATTCTGCTGCAATAGTTCTTGATAATCCAATGGCAATACCACCTAAAATAGTTGCTCCTGAACGTGATGTTCCTGGAAATACTGCTGCTATTACTTGAAACAAACCAACTATAAGTGCTTGCTTGTAAGTAATTTTGTCAATACTGTCGACAAGTTTATTATTCGATTCTTTGTTTTTATTTTCAATTATTATGAACAAAACGCCAAATATTATTAGTGCTAATGAAATTACAAAGTAATTATAAAAGTATTTTTCAATTAAATCATCAAATTTAATCCCTATAATTGCTGCAGGAATACATGCAACAATTATTTTACACCACATAATCATCTTGCTTTTACTTATGGAAACTAGATGAGTTTTCCCTTTTTTAAATGGCCACACTTTGTCCCAATAAATAACCACAACCGCCAAAATCGCTCCCAACTGAATCACAACTGTGAACATTGATTTGAAAGCATCTGACATATTCAACTTTATAAATTCATCCAATAATAAAATATGACCAGTTGAACTAACCGGCAACCATTCTGTTATTCCTTCAATTATTCCCAAAAGAATAACTTTTAATATTTCTATAAACATAATTCCTCCATTTAATAAACTAATCATATTATATGAAAAATCCGTTTATTATTCAATCTCAAATGAAAAAAGTGCAAAAGAATTTCTCTCGCACTTTATCAATTTAATTTGCTTTTATATCAGCCCAAATATCATCGTATTTTTCTACAAAATCTGATGGATCTTTAAATATTTCCATATTCTTATGTTTTGATAAATCTGGATAAGCTGTCTTATCTTCTTGAACTTCCTTATCCAAAAGTTTTTTTGCTTCTGTAGATGGAAGAGAATAACCAATATAATCGGCATTAACTTTTGCATTCTCAGGCTCTGTCAAAAAATTTATAAATTTTTCGGCATTTTCTTTGTGTTTTGCATTTTTCAAAATAGCTAATGTGTCAAACCACAAATTTGAACCTTCTTTTGGAATTACATATTCCAAGTTTTCATTCTCACCCTTTGCGACAATCGCATCGCCAGAATACATCACAGCAAGGTCTGCTTCTTCATTTGCCATTTGATTTTTCGTTTCATCTACAAGATAAGCGAGTACAATGTCTTTTTGTTTAATCAATGATTCTTTTGCTTTTTCTAATTCAGCTTCATTTCTAGAATTCATTGAATATCCCAGTCTTTTCAAAGCTACACCAAGTGTATCTCGTGTGGAGTTCATCATAATAATGTTGTCCTTGTACTTCTCGTCCCACAAAATATTCCAGCTATCCACTTTTTCTTTTACTTTGTTTTTATTGTAAAGAATTCCAACAGTTCCCCACATATACGGTACTGTGTATTCGTTTTTTGGGTCGTAATCCAAATTTCTAAATTTTTCGTCGATGTATTTAAAATTAGGAATTTTGCTGTAATCAATTTTTTCAAGCATTCCTTGTTTTATCATCTTTTCAGCCATATAATCCGAAGGAACGACAACATCATAGTTATTTCCACCTTCTTTTACTTTCATATACATATCTTCATTTTGCTCAAAAGTATCATATATTACTTTAATTCCCGTTTCTTTTTCAAACTTTTCTATCAAAGCTGGCTCGATGTATTCTCCCCAATTGTAGACATACAAAACATTTGAATCATCTTTGGAGCAAGAAGTTAAAACCAATATCGTTAATAAAAATAATAAAATTTTTTTCATCTTACAATTCCTCCAATAGATTTGTTCTCTTGTGAAGAATCAACAACAGAATAACCATTACTAAAAACATAATAGTACTCAACGCATTAATTGCTGGATTTACGCCTTTCTTTGCCATAGAATACACAGTAACCGATAAGTTTGACACGCCATGACCTGTCGTGAAGAAGCTTATTACAAAGTCATCAATACTAAGTGTAAATGCCAACAAGCTTCCTGAAAATACTCCTGTTTTTATTTCTGGCAGCACAACTTTTCTCAAAGTGTAAAAAGGTGTTGCTCCCATATCCATTGCGGCCTCTGGCAAGAACTTATTCATTTGCGATAACTTTGGCAACACAGCAAGTATTACATAAGGAGTTGTAAATGTAATGTGTGATAATAACATCGTAAAAAATCCGAATGGAAAATTCATCAAGTTAAATATTACCATCAAACTTACTGCTGTCACTATATCTGGATTTAAAACCGGAAGATAATTCATATTTAAAAGCAAAGTTTTCTTGTAACCTCTCAAATAATAAATTCCTATCGCTGCTATTGTCCCTAAAATTGTTGCAATTATTGTGGCTAATATCGCAATTAGTATTGTGGTTTTAAAAGAAGACAAGATTTCTTCGTTGTGCAATAATTCCTTGTACCATTTAAACGTAAATCCAACCCAGCTTCCTTTCAAACGAGAATCGTTAAATGAAAATACCATTAATACAGCAATTGGTCCGTAAAGAAATAAAAATACCAATGCCAAATAAAATTTCTTGAAAAATTCTTTCATTTTATTCTCCTTTCTCATTTGTAAAAGCTAATGAAATTAAAATCATAACTATCAAAACAACAGAAATCGCACTACCATAATGCCAGTTTCCTGCTATTCTAAATTGATGCTCAATTATATTACCAATCAAATTGTATTTGTTACCACCAAGCAATGCAGATATTTCGAATGTAGATATCGCAGGAATAAACACCATAGTAATTCCCGTAATAACTCCAGGCAAACTCATCGGAAACACTACTCTTAAAAAAGTTTGCAACTTTGATGCTCCTAAATCGTAACTTGCTTCTACTAGTGAATAGTCTGATTTATCCAATATTGAAAAAATAGGAAGTATCATAAAAGGTAAGAAATTGTACACCATTCCCATTAAAATAGCTCCTTCAGTGTAAAGCATCTTTATTGGAGAAAACCCAAAATGTATCAACACGCTGTTGATTATTCCATTTTTACCAGTCAAAATAATCCACGCATAAGTTCTCAACAAAAAGTTCATCCACATTGGAATAACTATCATAAGCATCAATACAGCCTTGTACTTTTTGTCTACTTTACTTATAAAATAAGCTGTTGGATATCCTATCAACAAACAAATCACTGTACTAATAAAAGCCAATCTTATTGAATTCAAAAGCACCTTTACATATTTTGATGTAAAAAACCTATGAAAGTATTCTAACGAAAATTGTGGATTGGAAAAATCTCTCAATGACCCAGTTGTAACTGAATAATAAACTATTAGAAACAACGGAAATACAATGAAAAATAATATCCAAATAGCGTAAGGAATGGATAATTTCTTAAGCTTCATTGCCGCACCTCTTCATAATATGAATATTATCTGGATCAATGTTAATTCCTACCATACTTCCTTGAGGCTTGTTGATAGTTGATTGGGCTTTATATTTGAAATCTCCAGTATCCACAAACATTTCGTAGTGGATTCCTTTAAATCTGTCGCTTATAACTGTGCCTTTGATTTGTCCTTTTTCTGGAGCAACTATCTCCACATCTTCAGGTCTAATAACCACTTGGACACTTTCGTTTTTCGCAAATCCTTTATCCACACACTTCCATTTATGATTAGAGAATTCTACCATGCAATCTTCTAAGAATACTCCGTCTATTATGTTACTTTCTCCGATAAATTTCGCTACAAATTCATTTTTAGGTTCATTGTATATATCTTCTGGAGATCCTATTTGTTGAATAATACCATTATCCATAACAACAATAGTATCGCTCATAGTTAAGGCTTCTTCTTGATCGTGTGTTACATAAACAAAAGTAATTCCAATTCTTTCTTGAATATTTTTGAGTTCGTTTTGCATTCCTTTTCTCAACTTCAAATCCAATGCACCCAATGGCTCATCTAACAACAAAACACTAGGTTCATTGACCAATGCTCTAGCTATAGCAATTCTTTGTTGTTGACCACCACTCAAATTATTTATCTTTCTTTTTTCAAAACCAGACAAATTTACAAGTTTCAAAACTTCTGTTACTTTTTCTCTGATTAATTTATCGTTCATTTTTTTGATTCGCAAACCAAAAGCGATGTTTTCAAATACATTCATATTAGGAAATAGAGCGTATTTTTGAAAAACTGTATTCACATTTCTTTTATAAGGTGCAATATGACTGATGTCTTTTCCTTCAAAAATAATCTTTCCAGTATCTGGAGTTTCAAATCCAGCAATTAATCGCAAAGTCGTAGTCTTTCCACAACCTGACGGTCCCAATAATGTCAAAAATTCTTTATTTCTAATGTAAAGATTCAAATCTTTTAAAATATGTTCATCTTCAAAAGATTTATTAATACCGATTAATTCAATGATATTATCCATTAAACATTCCCCCTAAAAATTTGGTGGTGACATAATCCATATCACCTTGCAGATTTTTGTGCCATTATTTTCTAACATTCTAGTTTTATTGCACTTAGTGTAAAAACAATCACCCTTGTTTAGTTTATGTATTTCATTGTCGAGATAAATGTTGCAACTTCCCTCAAGGACATACCCAAACTCTTCTCCTTCAAATGGATTATATTCTTTAGTTTCTCCGTTTTGATTAAGCGTAATTATAACAGGCTCCATAGTGTTGACTTGAGATTTTGGAACCAGCCATGTAATAGTAGAATTCATGCTCAAATCTTCACTTGACTGATAATCGTCTTTTGTGAAAATCTCTTTTACTGAAGGCTTATCCATAAAAAAAGTTGCCATATCAGTTCCTAATGCATTTAATAAGTCATTAAGTGAATCTACAGAAGGACTTGTCAAATCTCTCTCTAATTGTGATATGAAACCTTTTGTCAAATCAGACCTTTCTGCCAATTCTTCTTGGGTCAATCCAAGTTTTAACCTCAATGATCTTATTTTTTCTCCTATTTCCATTACTATCTCCTTACTTAAAATATTAAACCAAAAGTATTATAACATAAAAGCATACAAAACTAAACAAAAAGTTAAAAATATTTTACTAAACTTTCGCAAAAAAATACTCTCAAAATGAATTGAGAGTATTTCATAAATTTTATTAAAAACTTCTTCCAGCTCCTCCGCCTCCGGATGAGCCTCCTCCGCCAGAGAATCCACCCCAGCCTCCAGAAGATCCGCCAAATCCTCCAAAGTCATCGTCGCCAAATCCTCCACCAAATCCTGGGAAGAATATTGTGCCGCCTCTTCTTCTGCCGCCATATCGACGGTATCTGCGATTATTTCTCGATATGAAGTACAAAATAATCAAAAATATTATAATTCTTAGTATAAAATTAAAAAGTGGTGGTTCTGTATCTCTACTTAAATTCTCTTGATATTTGTCAAAATCTCCTGTTAATTCAACATCATACTCAGCTACAACTTCCCCTACAACTGCATTGAATCCTTCTTGTAAAGCATGTGAATAATTTCCATCTTTCAAATCATCTAGCATGTATTCGTCAATTATCCTACCAACCTTACCATCATTAAGTCTTCCTTCTATTCCATATCCTGTAATGATGTTGATGTGACGATTGCGACCTTTTGGTTCATTCAAATCTTGAGACAACAAAATCAGAACACCATTTTTCTTAGTAGCATCTCCAATCTTCCATTTGTTGAACAAATCAACACCATAATCGACAGGATCTGCTCCTTTTAAATCTTTTATCGTCACAACGACAACTTGTGAGCCTGTTTTTTGCTCAAGTTCTACATTCGTCTTAACTATTTTATCTTTAACTTCTTGGCTAATCACGCCCATCTCATCAAGATAAAAAGTATCCGGTGATTTCGGCAAATCTTGGGCAAAAGCATTTACATTAAAAATTAATAAAAAAGCTAAAACAAATGAGAATATCAATCTAAATTGCTTTCTCATTATTTATTTGTCCTATTCAAAGTTAACTTGTGGTGCTTTTTGTGCTGAAGCATCTGCTTCAAAATATTTTTCAGAGCTGAATCCCATTAATCTAGCAAATATAACTG
>NZ_JBKWZF010000008.1:0-81747 GCF_046991905.1 Finegoldia sp.
GAAAATAATCGCCGATAATGGATTGTGAAGTAATCCTGAAATAGGGCCAAGTCCCGTAGTGTTTTTCATGATGTTTGAATTTTGAATAAAAATTACAAACACTATGGCAACGACTTGAATGAAAATATTAAGCCCAACCATTATTTGCGTGTTGAATTTGTACAAAGCAGATGTTCTAACCAAAAGCTCCGCAACGACAATATTCAAAATTATTGTAAAAACGAATAAAACTACGAAATTCAAAATTCCGAACAAAATTGCCAAGAATATATTGAATTTGAAATCAATGAAAAACTTTATCGACAACAACAAAATCGGACTTAAAACTGTCAACGAACTCAACATCGTTAAAAAAGTCTTGGATACGAACATTTCCTTCTGATTGATTGGGAAATAGGACATCTTCAACGAATCCTTGTTTTCATAAAACAGATTGAATACGCTGATGAAGTTTTGCAAAGTTCCCAAAATTACCAAGTAAAACACGAACAAATCAAACATCTTAGGTGCCTTGCTATAATCAAACACAAATCCGAACATAATTCCGTAAATTACAAGCATCATCACAGCGGACATTATATATTGTCTGATAATTTTCTTGTAAATACTTTTGTTCTCAGCAGCCTTGGTCTTCTGTCTGATTTGACCTGTGAGCATAGGATTGATATTAAGTAAGTCGATTTTCATCAATTCTTTTAATTTAGTTTTGTTCATTTGGAACCTCATCGTGTGATTTTATCATTTCAAGATAAATTTCTTCCAAAGATTTATCCGGATGTAAATCTTTTAGTTCTTGAACAGTACCCAAGAATATGAGTTTTCCTTTTTGCAAAATTCCAATTCTATCGCAAAGTTTTTCTGCAATTTCCAAAATATGAGTTGAGAACAAAACAGTATTTCCTTTGTTGGCGTGTTCTCTCATCATTTCCTTCAAATTGTACGAGCTTTGTGGGTCAAGTCCTGTCAACGGTTCGTCCAATACCCACACATCTGGATCAGATAACAGAGCAGCTATTACGAAAACTTTTTGTCTCATACCATGTGAAAAAGATTCAATAGGTTGGAAGAATTCTGTCAAATCAAATTTTTCGGAAAGCATCTTGCAAGTAGCATTGAATTTGTTTTCTTCAACTTCATAAATCGTTCCTACAAATCTCCAAAATTCGTAAGGAGTCATCTTCAAAAACATATCTGGACTGTCAGATACATATCCGATTTTTTTCTTAGCTTCCATTGGATTATCTCTTACATCGACGCCATCGATCTTGATAGTTCCTTCTTCAGGTTTTATAACACCAACTAAGGATTTTATCGTAGTTGATTTACCGGCTCCGTTATGTCCAATAAGACCGAAGATTTCGCCACTATTAATTGTAAGATTCAAATTATCCAAAGCGATTTTCTTGTCATATTTTTTTGTCACATTCTCAAAAGTAATCATACATACCTCCTCTTGTATCATACTGTATCATAATCGTAGCACACTTGTGATATCGTGTCAAATAAAAAAAGAATTAGCCTTTAACTAATTCTCTCCATAACTGATTTTAAATGGTTGAATCTTCTGATAAGTTCATCCTTTTCAAATTCTTTTGGTTGCATATATTCAGTGACTTCGTTGATAGTTTCATAAAGTTCATCATCGTCAACTTGTTTGTACAATTGAATAGCTTGTGATCTAAGAGCTGCAAGTTCCTTGTAAATCATCATTACTTCGTGCTCTTCTTTGTTTTCCAAAAGAAGTTGTTTAAGTGTCCAATTGATATTGTGTTCTGTTGTCACACATTTGTTTGGAATGTAGACATCTTCACGTTGCATATCTTTCAAAAATCTATTCAAAATTTGATTGTTGAATTTATTAATCATAAGAAAATTAATATCCACACCTTCTTCAGCACACTCAATTTTGTCACCGTCTTCTTCTTTTAAAAGCACAGATATTTTAGTGCGCAAATCAGAATCATCGCATTCAATTATTTCAAAATCGTGTTTTTCAGATTCTATCACCAAAAATTCTTTAATATTTTCAGGCATATTGTAAATTAAAATCGATCTAGCCATAAAACCTCCTTAAATATTCATATCTTCCCAATCAAAGTCATCACTCAAAGGCTTTTCATTATAAAAGCTCTTGAACAAATCCTTTGTGTCTTCGACACTCACATAATCGACTACTTTGACCAAACTGTCAGATATGTCTTTCATATATTCAATATGATAAAAACATTCATCTGCATCTGGAATAAAAGTCGCTTGAATGAAGCTTTCACCAACAAATTCCAACGAAAAAAAGTAAGTCTTCTTACCAGATCTCACTTCCTTGTAATTTCTTAGTGCATCTTCTGAAATCTTGTCTATCTCATCTAAAACTATATCGAATAGGGGAGAGTCGAATGTTTTTTCTGAAGTTTTCAAAATCAATTTACTATTTTGCTCTAAAAACTCATCAGTTCCACTAAAAACTCCCTTTTTCAAAAACTCAAGCATAAAAACCCTCCTTAAATTAGTTTTATTATAAAGTCACAGTATATAATTCGTATTTTGCAATAAAATTAAAACCAATACTTTCAACAACTTTTCTTTCCTTTTCTTCAACAAAAAATGTAGTATATTTTTGATTATCTGATTTTGATTCATTCAAACACTTTATCAATAAATTTTTCATTGCAGTTTCATCAAAATCATCTTTATAATCAATTCCAAAAACTTCCATCAATATTGGAGTGTAAACAAAATAAATACATCCTTTTAAAATATTTTTTTCGTAATATAAAAAAATATTCCATTGATTATTTGAATTGGTAGTTAAAGCATTCTTAAGTCTATCGGAATTCCAGTAAATATCATCGATTTTATCATGTAATCTACGGAAATCATTCCAATTTTCATTATTAACTTGAACAATATCTCCATCATATTTTAAAGGAGAATATTTTTCAAAACTTAAAGTGTATACGTAGTTTTCGTCAATTTTTTCAGAATCTATGCTTTTTAAATACTCAATACTTAGTGTATTATCTGAAGGAAAACCAAAATAAATAGTATAGTTTGGATATCTAGATTTTGAATATTCAATAAATTCTTCAATAGCTTCTTGTTGATTATTTTGAATATTAAATACATTAAAGCCTAAATAATGGTCTTGTTCAATCCAATAATAATCAATCCAACCTAACACTTCATCATTATTTATAAATAAGAGTATTTTTGAATTTGTTTTTGAAAATGATGAATATGCTGATTTGTAAAAATCATTTTTAGTCTTGATACCATCCAAATAAGTTGGGAATCCTGAAGTTGTCAAATCTTGTGATAAATTATATGAAAAGCCCAAATATTTTTCTATGTCTTGTAAAGTGGCTTTTTTTAACATATACTACCCTTGGAAATCATTTCTGAATTTAGGTGTTTTTCCATTTTCATAAGGATTGTAGTTGTTGATATCACATTGAAATTCTTTTAGTTCAATAATTTTCTCTGAATCATTCCATAGAACAAGCGAAATTCCTTCAAAACTTGAAAAGTCGCCGTTACTCATTTTACATTCAAAAATCCACTGAACAACTGATTGGTTTTCATGATGAAATATTTGTAAAATATCCCATTTTATAACCTTACCGCGAGTATTCCATTTATCAAACCATATTTTTACAGTTTTTTTGTTTGAATATTTCGGACCCCAGCATTCTGTGTATACAATATTATCATCAAAAATGTTATCTATGCCCAAGTCTTTTTGTTCAAGCCACATTCTAAACCACATTCTTATAATTGAATCTCTATTATTCATCATTACCATCCTCAAATAATTTCTGCTACACTCTAATGATACCACAAATCAAATAAAATACGGTAATTAAATCAAAATCACAACATCGTACAATGCAATATTACGATATTGTATATTACGATGTTGCATTAAAAATATCAAAATAATAATGAGTTGAAAAGTTTTGCAATAGTTTAGAAAATTAATGCAACAAAAAAAGCGACAAGTTCGCCGCTTAAAATTTGTATTCAAATAGTTCTTCATCAATTTGCTTAAAACCTACAGCTTCAAACATTTTTCTGCTTTGATGATTAAAAGCGTAGATATTTGCAGTGACAGATTTTAATCCATTTTCTTTTGCTAATTCCAAAATTTTTGTGACACAATTTCGTCCTATATGTTTGTTTTGAAATTCTTTGCACACAACTATTGTTATTTCATTTTCATCAGTCAATGAAATATCTCCAACTAATTCGTTATTGTATTCAATGTAGAACAACTTTCCATGAGTATTCAAGTAATTGTACATTTTTTGAAGCCTATTAATATCGTATATGAAATCAATGTTGTCGACTTGTTTGCACACATCCTTATCTTTGTACCATTTCAAAGTAGTATCGTAATTTTCAAAATAGGGAATAAGTTTGATTCTATCATTGACTATTATAGTGTCCATAGGAAATTCTCTAATTATTTTATGTTGTGTTTTTCCATTTTTTCCTTAAAAATATCTGTAATAATTTTTTGTAATTCGTCACGTTCTTTTTCAGGAAGTTCGCCTTCTCTTTTTGCTACAGCGTAAAGTTCAGGATATTGGTTGGCAATTCTTTCGATTGTTTTTGTTGTTGAATGTTTTCTTACAAAAAATGGAATTTTCTTGATCCATCCATCTGGAACTAATGCTAATATTTTATCTGCGGCTTCTTTGTCACTGATTTCTGCTGAAGATAGTCCTTCGTTGATTTCTGCTTGTTCTTTTTCTGTAAAGTCTTCTAATTTCATAATATCCTCCTTTGTGTATTTTATGATTTCTTATACTTATATTATAACACTAATACTGTTAACAATCAAAAATGAAAATCATTTTTAATAAAAACTTTAATTAATAACAAAAAAAGCTTTTAAGATTACAAAACCCTAAAAGCTTTTTTATTTATTTGAGTTGTAAACCATCTTTGTAAGCATTGCCCACTCTTCCAGCTACTTTGTAGTACCCAAGAGTATATGGGTCAAAAGCGATAGCTTCCAATGAATCAACGTTAACTTTATCACCGTCGAAATGTTCTTCATCTACTGATGTTCTGATTACTTTTCCAATGACTCCAATTCCATTATTGTCCTTTTTGTATTCTATGAATTCACATTCGATAGCAACTGGAAATTCGTTGATTATTGGAGCATCTACAAGTTTTGATTTTTCGTATGTTAATCCTGATTTTTTGAACTTGTCTTTCTCAGTATTTCCGCTAACGACCCCGAAATAGTCGGCTTCAACAACATGTTTTGCATCTGCCACATGAACTACGAATCCTTTACGTGCTTTGATATTTTCTACAGTTTTGTGAGTTTCTGACAAATTCAATGCTACTGTGTCTCTGTTGAGCATAGTTCCCCATGCAGCATTCATTACATCTACAGTATTATCTTCGTTGAAAGTGGACACCATTAAAACTGGCATAGGGAATATAGAATAAGTTGTTTCAATTTATTTTTTCATAGTTTCCTCCTATTTATTTTGTGATATTTATTAATTCATATCACAAGAAAATTATAACGCTAATAGTATTATTTATCAAAATCCAAATTAATTATTAATTAATGAGTTTACAATATCACCATGTCTTTTTTCATCGTTTTTGACACTTTCTATTTCTGGGAATTTTTCAGCAACTGGTGCATAGGTATTAGCAGCATTGTATTCGCCATTGGCAATTAATTTATATAATTTTTTCTTACCTATTATCTTATAAAGCAAAGGAATAATTATCGCCTTGGTTTTTTTAGGTTTCAAATTTTCTTTTGTAAGATTGTGGAATACCGATGCATGATGACCTTCTTCTGTAGCAAGCTTACGAAAAGTTTCTTGGTCATATGCATCCTTTACAGTATCTGCAAGTGCACGATACATAAGTACGACATCTAATTCGCCTTGTTGAGATTTCAATAGTATTTTCATATCTTTTTGTGTTATATTCATTTTTTTCTCCTTTTTTAGATTCGATTAGTTCCCTTAAATTCATAGAATAATTTTTTAGTTAATTTAATTTTACCACAAAACAAAAACCCGACTATTATCAATGTGATAAAGCCGGGTTTTAAATTTAAATATAAATTATTTATTGTTATATTGTAGTTTTACGCTCTACTTTTAAACACAATTAATTGTCTATCCAATATCTTTGAATTGTCTTGCCATCTGAGTTAACAAACTCATTTTCAAGTACTCCACCATTTTTAATAATAGACTTAGCTGATCCTATATTTTCTTTATCACAAATCATGAGTACTCTTTCAATTCCCAACTTTTTACACTCTATCAAAGCTAGTCTTACCATTTCTGTGGCATAGCCTTTTCTTCTCTCACTGGGTCTTATTCCATCTCCAATATGTCCACCTTCTTTCAAAAGTGACTTATTTAAATAGTGGCGAATATTTACAGCTCCTAAAAGCCTATCTCTTTCTTCATCTAAAAGGAAGAAAACTGAATCTGGAACTTTATTTTCAGTTTTAGATTTTATTTCTAAGTTATTTAGATAATAGTCAAAATCATGGTAATCATTTTTAAATATTGACCACGGAGAAGTGTTTGTGTTATTCATTTCTTGGTCAATCTTCCATTCATCGATCATCTCACCAAGCTTTAATTCATACTCTTTAGTTAGTTTAATTAATTTTAGTTTCATATATTTTCCTTAATTCAATCCATACCATGCACACAACCTACTCAATATCCAAAGTGTAGCTACAAACAAGAATTTGAAAGAAATTTTCGACCACTAATTTCAAAATACTAAGCTTTTAATAATAAATCCACAAAATCAATAATATATTGCTTTCAAGCACTCAGGTTTTTCTACTTTTTCTCCAACAACACAACAGCTTCGCAGTGGTAAGTTCTTGGGAACTGATCGAAGAACTCCAATGACTTAATTTTATACCCTTTTTCGATAAATTTATCCAAATCCATTCTTTGTGTTATCGGATTGCAAGAAATGTAGATGAATTTATCCGGATTGATGTCGATTAATCTATCGATTGCTTTTGGATGAATTCCATCTCTTGGTGGATCGAGGACGACTACGTCTTTTTTCTCAACTTTTTCCATAAAATTCAAGCAATCATCGCAGATGAACTTTGTGTTAGTCAATCCATTTAGTTCTGCGTTTTCTTGTGCTTTTTCGACTGCTTCAGCAACTATTTCGACTCCGATTACGCTTTCAGCTTTTTTTGCAAAAATTTGTGCGATGGTTCCTGTTCCACAGTACAAATCGTAGACGTTTTTTTCTGACAAATCTCCAGCTAATTCCAAGGCTCTGTTATAAATTTGCTCTGCTTGTGCTGGATTTGGTTGGAAAAAGGAAAATGGAGATATTCTAAATTCAAAGCCATTTATTTTTTCTGTCAAATATTCTTTGCCATACAACAATTCTAATTTGTCGACTATTACTGCGTCTGAAATATTATCGTTAATTGTGTGATAAATAGACACGATTCTGTTGTCGATTTGCTTTGCAAATTCAATGAAATCATTCACATCAAACTCATCACTTGTCGTTACCAAATTAATCATGTACTCATCATCATTGAAACTTTTTCTGATTATGAAGTGTCTCAAAAGTCCTGTGTGTTTTATTTTTTTGAAAAATTCGTAATTTTTGTCACGAAAATATTCTTGAACAGCTTGTCTGATTTTGTTGAAGCCTTCATCAATGATATTGCAATCTACGGTGTCTGTTATTTCGTAGAATTTGTTTTTAGTGTGAAGTCCCAAAACAAGAGGACCACCTTTGACACTATCTCCAAAAGTGTATTCCATTTTGTTTCTGTAGCCTTTTAAAATAGGCGATGGATGAAAAGTAATATCCTCATCGTAAATATCTTTGTATAATTCTGTGAGTGTTTTTTTCTTCAAATCGCACTCCACATCATACTCTAATTTTTGATAAATACAACCGCCGCATCTTTCATTTACAGGGCAACCTTTAATAGTTTCAAGAGGGGAGTTTTCTAGTTTTTCAACTAGTTTTCCCTCAATAAATCCCTTTTTTTTTCTTTTTCGTTGAAAAGAGATTGTTTGTCCTTGAATTGTGTTCTTTATAGAATACAAATTATCGTCTATTTTGCAAATTCCCTTGTTGGGAAATACATTGTATTCTACTTTTGCCTCTAAAATTTTTTTCATTATCCTTGTAGACCGTCTGCTTGTCTTTGCATATTTTCTACGACGATATCGTGAATATCTCCGATTGATTGTCCGTATTCCAATACTTGCCAAGGTTCATTAGTATGGAAATGAATTTTAATCAAATCATCGCCACCTACAACCAAAAGGCAATCGCCCTTGAAATGTTCTGTGATATATTCACTAATTGTATCGCTTGATAAGTTTTCTCCTGCTATTAATAATTGTGTATCAAATCTAAATTCTATTTGTTCTGACATAATTTCACCTTCATTTTTAAATTTCCCATTGGGATTAAGTTAATTTTACCATATTGTGTTGTAATTTTCTCAGAAAAATTATTTCCAGCTATTCGGAAGAAGTGATTTGTAAGGATATGAATCAAACCTATCGTCAATCAAAAATAATTCTCCAGTATCTGTGTCAGTTCTAATAAGTCTTCCACCAGCTTGGTGTACCTTGTTCATTCCAGGATACACATAAGCGTAATCGAATCCATTTTTTCCATTTTCGTCAAAATATTTTTTAATCAAATCATTTTCTACGCTAATTCCGGGAAGTCCGACGGAAATTATTCCAACAGTATTCAATCTGTCGCCACTCAAATCCACGCCTTCGCTGAACACTCCACCCAAAACACAAAACGCCATTATGTTTGAAGTTGTTGTAAATTGGGACAAGAATTCCAACCTTTCCATATCAGTCAGCGTTCTTTCTTGTGTTAAAATATCGAAACCACAAATCTCATACACTGATTCCAAGTACGAATAAGAAGGAAAGAATATGAGTTTGTTACCAGGCTTTTCGTTGATTTTTCGAAGGATTTCTGCGATTTTATATTTCGTATCTTCGCGGTCTTTGAATCTAGTTGAAATGTTGATGTGATTTACTTTCAAATTCTCTTTTGGGAAAGGAGATTCCAATCTTATGTTGTAGAATTTTTCCAAGCCCAATACATCTGCAAAGTAGGTCATAGGAGACAGTGTCGCTGAGAAAAATACGTTTGATTTGCATTTTTTCAAAAGATTTTTAAAAATATTGTGAGTGTTCAAGCACATGATGTTGTAAATAACATCATCGTTTTCTGATTTTATCAAAGTGACGAAAGAATCATCGTAAAAATCAGAAATTTTCAAAAATTTATTGATTTCAAAATACACATCCAATACTTTGTCGTAGTATGGTTTGTCCTTTTCTTCGACCAAAAATTTCGTCATGGATTCTTTGCAACGTACACAATAATCAATCAAATCTACTGACAAATCCTTGTATGTGTTGACTGGTTTTCCCAAAGATTCATCTTTGATTTGTTTGGCGATTTTCTTCAAATTGCGTTTGATTTTGAGTTCTTTTTTATCATCTAAAAGCTCATCACAACAGTCCATAAGTTGGTTGAAACTCAACGAATACGAGTACATATCACGCCCACGATTCACCAAGTTATGAGCCTCATCAACCAAAAGCGACATTCTCAAATATGGAACTTCGAAAAATCTTTTTAGATATACTACCGGATCAAAAACGTAATTGTAATCACAAATCACAATGTCACAGAAATTGGACAAATCCAGCTCCAATTCCAACGGACAAACTCTGTATTTGAATGCATATTTTTTGATGATTTCTTCCACTATAATATCTTCGTTTTCAAGCATATCGAGAATGCATTTGTTCACCCTGTCGTAGTGACCTTTTGCAAATTCGCAATCATTTGGATTGCATTTGACTTCATTATTGATACAGACCTTGTTCTTTGCGATTATCTCAACTGATTTTATTATTAGACCTTTTTGTTTCATTAAATACAATTGGTCGTTGCAGGCTTTTTTCAGAGTGGACTTTGCAGTCAAATAAAAAATCTTGTCCGTCAAATCTTCTCCCATAGCTTTAATTGAAGGAAAAAGCGTGGAGATAGTCTTGCCGATTCCTGTTGCAGCTTCCACCATCAAATCTACACCCTGTTTGGTTGCAGAATACACGTTTTGGCTCAAATACTTCTGACCAGCTCTAAATGCAGGATATGGAAATGATAAGTTCTGAATGGATTCATCACGATCTTTTATGTGTTGTGTGATTAATTCTGTGAACACGGAATATTTTTCTAACAATGAAAAATAAAATTCTTTTAATTCTTCAAAAGTAAAATTTTGCCTGATAAATTTTATTTTCTTGGTATCAGTTTGATAATAAGTTAGCTGCAAATCAATATCTTCCAAGTCGTTGTCCAAAGCATAAAAATACCCGTAGCATTTTACTTGTGCCCAGTGATATTTGTTGGAATTGTATTCCAATTCTTCCAAATCACGCGTAGTCGATTTTATTTCATCTATTAAAGTTTTACCATTTTTAATTCCTATTCCGTCAGCTCTACCTTCCACGATGTAATTTACCGATTTGTAGAGGGTAGTGTTTTTGAGAGTAACTTCTGGCAGAAATCCAATATCGTATTCTTTTTGAATCATTTTATGGATTTTCTGGCCTTCTTTTGCTCTGTCGAACACATTTCTGAATCTATCGTCTATATCGCCGCTTCGTTCAGTGTATTCAACCAAATCTCTGACAGAAAGTTTGATTTCTTTTTTCATAGCTTATAATTTTGTTGAAGCAAGTTTACTTCCTTGTAAATTTTCCTTCTTTCAATCGCCAAATCGCGATACATTTTATCCTCATCTGTTACATATTCTATTTTTTCATTTACAATTTCAGATTCTCCGTCTTCATTCACACTTACCATTGTGAAATATCCTGAAGCTTTTATGAGATCTGTTCCCTGGACTTTTGCACGAACGAAACATTCCATGCTAGTTTTGCCAACGTAATCTATGATTGCTGTGATTTTTATGATTTCACCTAATTTTGTTGGAGCATTAAATGTCAAATTATTTACAGCTTTGGTCAATGTTTTATTGGAACAAAATCTTCTCGTGCACACACCGGCGATTGTGTCCATCATTTTGAATAATTCTCCTCCGTGGAGAAGTCCGTAAAAATTCCCCATATCTCCATTTGCTCTGAATTTTACAATTGTTTTTGTATCTTGTTTTGTTTTCATAATATCCACCTTTTAATTGCTACTTCTATTATAGTATAAAATTTTATTTTCGGAAAAATGAAATCAATCGCAAGTTTTTAAAATTGAAACAAAAAGAAATTAAATGTATAATTAGATTGTATGAACTTTACAGGAGGTTAATGATTTGAAATATAGAGAATATTATGATAATGTTTTAGTCCGAATTGAAAAGGGCGAAGACGTTGTAGAAAAATTATTCGAATTAGTTGAAAAGCTTCAGCTAAAAAATGGTTCTATTTCAGGAATTGGCGCCAGCGATAATATAACTGTGGGATTATATAGTGTCGAAAAACAAGAATACACTAAGAAAAATTTCACAGGAGAAATGGAAATCACGAGCATCCTTGGAAATATCTCTACTATGAATGACAAACCTTATTTGCACATGCACATTACATTTGCAGATGAGAATTTGAATGTTCACGGCGGACATTTGAACGAGGCTATCATATCAGCAACTTGTGAAATCATAATTAATAAAATAGATGAAAAAGTTGATAGATTCAAAGATTCTGAAACAGGTTTAAATTTATACGATATTTAAAGGAGATAAATGAAATATTATTTTAATAATGACAGCGTAGATCCGTATTACAATTTTGCGGTTGAATATTTTTTCGCAAAGCATAACATTCCAGTGTTTATTTTGTGGAGAAACAAGGATTCAATTCTACTAGGCAAAAATCAAAACATTTACAGAGAAGTTAACTTGAAATACACTGAAGAAAATGGAATTAATCTAGTTCGTAGGTTATCTGGCGGTGGTTGCATATATACTGATGAAAAAAATATGCAATACACTTTTATTGAAAGTCAAAACTACGCAAATGACTTCAAACATTTCGCTAATATGATAATCAATCAAATGAAAAAAATGGGACTTAATCCAGAATTCAGCGGTAGAAATGATATTTTGATTGACGGTAAGAAAATAAGTGGCAACGCACAATATATGAAAAACAGCATGGTTGTTCATCATGGTACAATTCTTTTCGATATTGGTGTCGAAAAGATGATGCATTCACTTACTCCGCAAAAAATAAAATTCGAAGGAAAAGCCATCAAATCTGTAGAATCCAGAATTACAACTATTAATGATATGATTGATATGGAATACGATGAGTTTTTCAAAAAAATTAAAAACGGAATCATTGAAGATAATAACTTAGAAGAATACGTGCTTAACGATTCTGAAAAAGAAGAAGTGAATAAATACATCGATTTATTTAAAAATGAAGAATTTATTTACTCAAAAGGAGAAACTACTGCAAATTATCAAAGAAAACACAAGTTTGGAGTTGTGGAGTATAGCTACAACATCAAGGATAATTTGATCGATAGTTTCAAAATAGAAGGAGATTTCTTTTCGAACAAAGATATTTCAGAATTTTGCGATATGTTTGTTGGAAAGGCTATGACAATAGATGGTTTCCACAATGTTTTGAAGGATGTTAATATCGGGGAATACATTGTTGGAATGGACGAGAAAGTGTTTTTAGGTGATATATTTGATTAGAAAACCAAAATGGATGAGAATAAAAATCGAAGGTAGCCAAAACCTTCACGAAGTAGAAAGTTTAGTAGATGGATTTGAATTGAACACAGTTTGCAAGGAAGCAAATTGTCCTAACAGAATGAAATGCTACGAATCACGTACAGCTACATTTATGATTTTAGGAGATATTTGTACTAGAAACTGTAGATATTGCAACGTAACTACTGGAAGAGGAAGAGAAGTTGACGAAAAGGAACCTGAAAATGTTGCAAAAGTTGTACAAAAATTAGGCTTGAAATACGCCGTTATTACTTCTGTTGACAGGGATGATTTGAAAGATGAAGGCGCAACACAATTCAAAAATGTTATCAAAGAAATCAGAAAATACAATGAAGGAACATTAGTAGAAGTTTTAATTCCAGATATGCATGCTAAGCATGAATTATTGGATATTGTATTTGATGAAAGACCAGACGTTCTTAATCACAACGTAGAAACAGTTCGTTCTATATTTAAAGAAATGAGACCTCAAGGTAACTTGGACAATTCTTTTGAAGTTTTAAGATATGCAAAAGAAAAAGGACTTGTAACTAAATCTGGATTTATGGTTGGACTTGGAGAAACAAATGAAGAAGTTCATCAAATGTTAGATAAATTAAACGAATTACAAGTAGATATAGTTACGATTGGACAATATTTGATGCCAACATTGGAACATGCAGAGTTGGACAGATACGTTACTCCGGAAGAATTTGAAGAATTCAAAAAATACGGAGAATCTATCGGAATTAAGCATGTTGAAAGTGGACCATTTGTAAGAAGTTCATACAATGCAGGTAATGTATTCAAATCATTAGAACAAAAATAAAATGAGTAATGCAAAATAGGACGAAAGCTCTATTTTGTATTATATGAGGGAAAGTATGAATAAGTATATTTTTAGAGAAAAAATCAATTTGCTGGTGCAAATTTTACTGACGATTTTGTTGTCGTGTTTCATGTCGGTGGCGATAGTATTTACGAAAAGATTATTTGAAATTGAAAACAAGACCTTCTCACTTATTGTAATTAGTGCATCGTTGATTTTGTTCGCTGGAATAAATTATCTCAAGGACAGAACAATCTACAACATGGGACTTTCTTTTGTAGAAGGTTTCAAGCAAGATTTGTTTCACAATGTAATATCACAAAATTTTTATGAAATAGATCAAAAGGAAAAAACTTTTTCGAACGATATAACATCGACATCGCTTTATTTAAAAGAATATTATATTATTCCTACATTGGAATTGATATCTGATGTTATTTTACTAATTGTAATATTACTTACCGTGGGTTTTTGCGTATCATTTATCCCAGTGTCTATAATAACTGTCGGAGTTTTGATATTCAGTTTAATTAATGTAAAAATTGACAAATCAATATTAGAAAAGAAAATAAGCACGTCTAATTTAAGGAAAAAATACGTGTATTTTCTTGATGATATGCTAAGCTCTAAGAAAGTTATCAACTCAAAAGCAAACAAAGCTTTAGAAGTAGTGCACAGCAAATTAATTGAAGACATATCAGAAAAAGTTATCGAACTTGACAAGGAAGAACTCACGAAAAACAACCTAAAATTATTGTTCATTGGTTCGTATTTTATCGTAAGTTTGATTTACATAATCAAAACTCCAGACACAAGTTATGGAGAAGCGATTATTCTAGTAAGTTCAATAATGCTACTTCACCATTTAATCAAAAAAATCGTAAAAGCAAGATCCATGATTGTTCAATCTGAACAAAAAGTTTTCAAAATGCAAGAAGTTTTTGGAAATCAAGAAAATTCAGACAAAATTGTGGAACATATAAAAAAAATTGAGTTTAGAGATGTGAAATTATACTCTTCAGATGTGAAGGTCAAAATCAACTACACATTCTTCACTGATAAAAAATACTTGATTATTTGTGAGAATAACGAAGTGGTTAATTTACTAGCGAAAGCTTTTATTAAGAAATTATCTCCACAAAGTGGAATGATTTTAGTAAATGACGAACCTATTGATAAGTTTGATTTATCACCTAATATGCTTGTTACTTACGATGAAAGTTACATTTTCGATACAGATTTCAGAAACAATGTCACATTGTTCAATTCTTTTCCAGACAAAAAAATTCCACCTTTGATAAAAATTTTCGATGATGAATTGACATCTAAGCAAAGGTATCCGGAATACAACGACAGGGATAAGAATTTAATCAGATACAAGAGAATAATAAATCAAGATAGTGAATTTAACATGGTGGTAAATTTGTTTAATAATTTGGACGAAACCACTGGAAACATATTATTAGAAGATTTTATTTTAAGATTTAATGGATCAATCTACTGTGCAAAAGATGTGCATCCATTTATTAAAGAAAAATTCGATGAAGTTTTATATGTTAAAAATATCGACAGCGATTATTTATTAGTTCAAGAATAATTAACACACCACGGTATATTATTTGAATATCGTGGTGTTTTTTGTTTCAAAAACTTTACATAAAAGATTTTTGAGTTAAAATAATTAAGTGATTAATTTTTAGGAGGAATTATGAATTGGTTAAATAAAAATTATAAAGGATTATTGCTTTGTCTATTGATAGCTTTTCCTTGCCATTTGTTGGGTAAAAAGTTTCCAGTAATTGGTGGTGCAGTTCTGGCGATTTTGGTTGGAATTATCATAGGTTATGTTATCAAAGATAAAACAAAATTTGAAGATGGTATTAAATTTGCATCTAAAAAAATACTACAGTATGCAGTAATTTTACTTGGATTTGGAATGAACTTGGCTGTCGTTATGGAAACTGGGAAGCAATCATTGCCAATAATTATACTTACTATTTCCACTTCTTTAATAATATCTTACGTATTAGCAAAGAAAATGAATATTGCAAGAAATATCGCCATATTAGTGGGAGTTGGCTCTTCAATTTGCGGGGGCTCTGCAATTGCTGCCACTGCTCCGGTAATAGAAGCTGATGATGAAGATGTAGCTCAAGCTATTTCTGTAATATTTTTCTTCAATGTAATTGCTGCGCTTGTTTTTCCGTTGTTGGGAAGTGTGATTGGTTTTTCCACACATTCAGGAGAAGCGTTTGGAATATTTGCAGGAACTGCAATTAATGATACTTCATCAGTTACAGCAGCAGCTTCTACTTGGGACGGTTTGTATAATTTAGGAACACAAACATTGGACAAAGCAGTTACCGTAAAATTAACGAGAACATTGGCGATTATTCCAATTACTTTGGTTTTGTCTTATTTGAGAACTAAAAACCAAAAACAATCAGAAAAAGTTGAACTCAAAAAAATATTTCCTATGTTCATTTTGTATTTTGTTCTTGCAAGTATTATAACTACAGTTGCCTTAAAAATGGGAGTAAATGCTAAAATTTTTGATCCATTAAAGGAATTATCCAAGTTTTTCATTGTAATCGCAATGGCTGCGATTGGATTAAAAACTGATATTGTAAAACTGATAAAAACAGGTGGAAAACCAATTATACTTGGATTTTGCTGCTGGATTGGAATTACATTAGTTTCAATAGGAATGCAATTCGCACTTGGACTTATATAAATAAAAGCTATGCAAGATTTTGCATAGCTTTTTTGAAAGAAAAAATCACGGCTTTAGGGGTAGCCGTGATCTTTTAAGTACAATTTTATCTTACAAGGGGTTTGTTTGATATAAATTGATATCTATTATCATTATACTACGATATTTTAATTTGTCAACTAAAAATGATTATCAAATTAAAAAAATCAAACAAATAGTAATATTTTTATATTTTACAGTAATATTTTAACATTTTCTTCGCTAAATAATTTTATATTTTCTTTTGAAAGTTTGTGAGCAGCAATCCCCATGCCTTTTATTTTTTGATGATTGAAAGTTCCATCGTAAATGTAATTCGATCCACATGATGGAGAATTTTCTTTTAAGATGGCAATTGTAGCATCGTATAACTTGGCAAGTTTTAACACTTCATCGCTTCCTTTTTCAAACTCTTTTGTGAATTCTTCTCCATCATAATCAAAAACTTTTCCATCCATAATTTCAACGGGATTTCTTGGAGTTGGCATTCCGCCCATAATTTCTGGGCATACTGGAATTAAATTGTATTTTTCTTTTAGTAAATTGATAGTTTCTTCGTCTAGTTTATTATTAGAACCGTTGTATTTACAATCAACTCCTAATAAACAAGCGCTAATTAAAACATTTTGCATATTTGTCTCCTTTAATTTTTGCAAATCCTTTTGTTAATTTCACTGACAGGAAGACCTATAATTGTGTTCAAATCACCTTCGATGTATTCTATAAGAACTGGATTTAAATCCTGGATTCCGTACGCACCAGCTTTGTCGTAAACTGTGCCTTCGTCGATGTATTCTTTGATTAATTGGATATTTTTATCTGTTTTTTCTGAAAATTTTACGTTACTGTAAGTGTAGAATATTTCTTCGTAATTTTTTGATTTCAAACAAACAGATGTCACAACTGTGTGAACTTTTCCAAGATAAGATGTAAGCATTTTAAAAGCATCGTCGTAATCTTTTGGTTTATTCAAAATTTTTCCATCGTTTATTACTATTGTATCTGATGCAATGTAAAGTGTATCATATTTCAAATCCAAGGGCATGATTTTTGCTTTGGATATTTCACAACAAGAAAGCGCTAATTTTTCAATTATTTCACGGTCTTTATATTTTTCGTAAGCCGATTGTTCGATTTTTCTTTCGTCAATGTCTGTTGAAGTGCTTTCAAATTCACAAATATTTTTTAATAATTCGTTTCTTCTTGGAGATTTGCTAACCAAAATCACATTAGTAAATTCATCTAATTTCCCAATTTTCGAAACATTTTTTACGTATTTCATTTTATCACCAAATATATTGTCTTATCTTTTTATTAATGTGTCAAATGGGTATATATAATTAGGTGATTATATGATTTATACAGTTACATTAAATCCATCTATCGATTACATAATGCGATTGGATGATTTTAAATTTAAAGAAACTAACAGGGCGAAAGTCATCGAACTTTACGCTGGCGGAAAAGGAATTATGGTTAGCAAGTTGCTGCATAATTTGGATGTAGAATCCAAAAATATTGGATTTTTGGGAGGATTTACAGGGGATTACATCGAAAAATTATTAGATGAGATGGAAATTCTCCACGATTTTACTAAGATTGAGGATAACAATAGGATAAATGTAAAACTGAAACTGGATTCAGAGACAGAAATCAATGCTCCAGGCCCAGACATTTCACAACAAGAATTGGAAGATTTTTATGAAAAACTTTCTAAAATAAAGGGTGGAATTGTATCTTTTTCAGGATCTGTCGCTAAGAATATGGACAAGGATATCTACATTGAAATGATAAAGAAATTATCGCCAGACACAAGATTTACATTGGATACAACAGGAGATGTATTACTGAAAAGCTTGAGATATCATCCTTTATTATTAAAGCCTAATCAAGCGGAGTTAGAAGAAATCTACGGAGGAAAGTTTAACTCAAAAGAAGAGATAATTTCGTATATAAAATCTACGATGATTCCAAAAGCAGAAAATGTGATATGTTCTTTAGGAAGTGATGGTGCGATTTTTGTGAGTGCAAACAATTCATTTTACATTCCAATTGTAAAAGGAGAAGTTATCAACAGTGTTGGCGCTGGAGATAGTATGGTGGCTGGATTTATCTATGCTTATTTGAATAATATGAGTGAAGAAGATATATTCAAAATGGCTGTGGCAAGTGCGACTGCGACAGTTTTCTCATATGATATGGGCAAAAAGGAACAAATCAATGAAATTTTTAGTAAATTAAAAATAATAAATATGGGGGAAAATAATGGAAATTAAAGATTTGCTTTCTAAAGATTTAATGATTATGAATCTGAAATCTACAACTAAAAAAGACGTTATAGATGAGATGATTGAAAAATTGTACGAAAACAATGTTATTAATGATGTACTAAAATTTAGATCTGAAATTATGAAAAGAGAGTTGGAATCTTCGACAGGTCTTGGAGAAGGAGTTGCTATGCCTCATGCAAAAACATCGGCAGTGAATAAACCTGCGATTGTATTTGCTAGAAGTACAACTGGCGTGGATTATGAAGCATTAGATGGAGAAGATACTTATATATTTTTCATGATTGCAGCAACTGAAGGACAAAACCAAATGCACATTGAAACTTTGGCGAAATTGTCCAAGCTTTTATTAAAAGAAGGATTTATCGATAGATTAAAATCTAGCGAATCTCCAGAAGATGTTTATAAGACTATTGATGATTATGCAGAAGAATCTGAGCCGAAAGTAGCACCAGTAGAAACTAGCTCGATTTATACAGAAAAGCCATTCGTCTTAGCTGTAACTGCATGTCCAACGGGAATTGCACACACTTATATGGCAGAAGAAGCTTTGAAGGAACAAGCATCTAAAATGGGAGTTGACATCAAGGTAGAAACAAACGGATCTGATGGTGTTAAGAACAAATTAACAGCTAATGATATCGAAAAATCTACTGGAATTATTATAGCTGCGGATAGAAAAGTAGAAACTGCACGTTTTAATGGCAAAAATGTAATTGAATGTCCGGTTTCCGATGCGATTAGAAATCCAAAAGATTTGATTCAAAAAATCGTTGACGGCAAAGCGAAGATTTATCATGCAGATGAATCGGAGTCAAAAGAAGTTGAAGAAGAAACGACAAATTGGAAATCAAAATTATACCAAGACATTATGAATGGCGTAAGTCACATGTTACCATTTGTAGTTGGCGGCGGAATTTTATTGGCGTTGTCATTCTTGGTTGAAAGATTTTTCTCTGACACTTCGCCAATTTACAATTTATTCTCCGTAGGTGGAAAAGCTGCGTTTGGATTTTTGATTCCAATTTTGGCAGGATACATTGCTATGAGCATTGGAGATAGACCGGCGTTAATGCCTGGTATGGTTGCAGGTTTCATTGCAGGTCAAGGCGCAGGATTTTTGGGAGGACTGTTAGGTGGTTTCTTAGCAGGTTATGTTATTTTATTCTTGAAGAAAATTACTAGAAATCTTCCTAAATCTCTCGAAGGAACTAAACCAATGTTGATTTTCCCAGTATTTGGGTTGCTATTAACATCTTTGGGTATGATTTTCGTAATATCTCCAGTGTTTACTACAATTAACAAAGCAATCAACGGATTTTTGGCAAATATGGGAACTACAAACTCGATTTTACTTGGAGCATTGCTCGGAGCCATGATGAGTGTGGATATGGGTGGTCCTGTTAACAAAGCAAGTTACACTTTCTCAATAGGAGTATTCACAGATACTGGTAATGGTGCTTTTATGGCAGCTACAATGGCTGGAGGAATGGTTGCACCACTTGCAATAGCTTTAGCATCTAGTCTATTTAAAAATAAATTTGACGAAAAAGAAAAGAAATCAGCAGTCACTAACTATATTTTGGGTGCATCATTTATCACAGAAGGAGCGATTCCTTTTGCAGCAAAAGATCCATTGAGAGTGATTGTATCATCTGTAATCGGTAGTGCAATTGCAGGTGGACTTACACAAGCATTTGAAGTAAAATCTCCAGCACCACACGGAGGAATATTCATTTTACCAGCTATGGAATCTGTAGACAAAGCATTGTTCTTCGTATTATCCGTAGCAGTGGGATCATTGGTTTCAGCAATCATTTATGGATTGTGGAAACAAAAAGCAGAATAATGTTATAATAATATTGTAATTTACAAATTTTCAATTTTTCAAGGAGGAAATTATGTTAGTAGCAGCAGACAAAATGTTAAAAGATGCATTAAAAGGAAAATACGCAGTAGGTCATTTCAATATCAATAACTTAGAATGGACTAAAGCTATTTTGGAAACAGCACAAGAAAACAACTCACCAGTTATTTTGGGAGTTAGCGAAGGCGCTGGAAAATATATGGGCGGATACAAAACAGTTGTAGGAATGGTTAAAGGAATGATTGAAGAATTAAATATAACAGTTCCTGTAGCAATCCACCTAGACCATGGATCATTCGAAGGAGCAAAAAAATGTATCGAAGCAGGATTTACGTCAGTAATGTTTGATGGTTCTAAATATCCAATTGATGAAAATATAGAAAAAACAAAAGAAATAGTTGAACTTGCTCACTCAAAAGGAATCAGCGTTGAAGCAGAAGTTGGAGCTATCGGTGGCGAAGAAGACGGAGTAATCGGTCAAGGAGAAATCGCCGACAAAAACGAATGCAAGAGAATTTCTGAATTAGGAATAGATTTCTTGGCAGCAGGAATTGGTAATATCCATGGTGTTTATCCTGAAAACTGGAAGGGATTAGACTTCAATGCTCTTGGAGAAATCAAAGGAGAAATCGGAGAAATGCCCCTAGTTCTTCATGGTGGAACAGGAATTCCAACTGATATGATAAAAGAAGCGATCAGCCTTGGAGTATCCAAAATAAATGTAAACACTGAATGTCAAATCGTATTTACAGAAGAAACTAGAAAATATTTCGAAGAAAATAAGGACAAAGAAAAGAAAGGATTTGACCCAAGAAAAGTTTTGAAACCAGGCTACGAAGCAATCAAAGCAAAAGTTAAAGAAAAAATGGAAATTTTTGGATCAATCGACAAAGCAAACTAATTTAATATAATCAGAATTCAAACCGAGTCTATTAATTTAGATTCGGTTTTTTGATTTGAAAAAAATTTTATTGTATAGGATAATATTATCTAGGTGATAATTTTGAAAAACATAGATTTATTTAAAACTCTTCTGAAAATTAATGCCGTAACATTTGGTGGAGGATACACAATAGTACCTATAATTAGAGATGAGTTTGTTAAGAACAAAAAAATAATTGACGACGACGAAATGATGAAGATAATCGCCTTGGCTCAAAGTTGTCCAGGAGCGATGGCTATTAACACGTCGATTTTATTGGGATACAGGATTAATAAAACAAAAGGGGCAATCGCAAGTGTATTGGCTGCTACTCTTCCATGCTTGGTTATTATTTCGATTGTGAGTTTGATTTACAACAAAATTCACGACAATCCATTTATCAATATGATGCTTATTAGTATGAGTGGAGCAATCAGTGCGATATTACTTTTAACTGTTGTGGATTTGGCAAAATCAAATTTGAAAAAAGACAGAGCACTTGGAATTGGAATAATGATCTTAGCATTTGTAATGGGATTTGTATTTAACATAAATGTTGCGATAATTTTACTTGCATGTGCTTGTATCGGAGTAATGTATTCAAAGATTGTAGGTGGCAAATATGATTTTGATTAAATTATTCTGGGTGTTTTTTAAAGTTGGATTATTCGCTTTTGGCGGAGGATATGCAACACTTCCACTTATCACAAATTTTGTAGTAAATGAAAATCAATGGATCAGTCTTAGAGAATTGACAGACGTACTTACGATATCGCAAATGACGCCAGGACCAATAGCGATAAATTCCGCGACATTTGTTGGAATGAAAATATATTCCGTGCTGGGCGCTGTTGTAGCAACTACTGGATTGGTGTTTCCGGCGTTAATTATTCTACTTCCGTTATCTAAGTTGATTTTCTCGGGAAAAGAATTAAAGTTTTTGGATTATATACTAAAAGGGATCAAACCTGCAGTTGCAGCACTGATATTCATTGCATTTATCGATTTATTCGAATCGGCAGTGTTTAACGGCACATTTAATACGACAAACATAAACGTTGTAGCTGTAATTTCATTTTTTGTAGGATTTGTAATGTATTATAAAAAAGTTTCTATCATTAAGATAATCGGCGTGTGCGCAACGATAGGACTAATATATCAATTTGTAATTTAAAAAAAGCCTCACTATGAGGCTTTTTGTAGTTTAAATATCTATTGAGTTGTCCATCATTTTAATTGATGCTTGGTATAAGCCAAGTCCTGTCAATATCCAAATAATAGTGCTTGAAATTGGTATTCCCATTACTTTTGTGAATGTATTCATTGTAATTGTATCACCAGGATCAGCAAGGACAACATCTTTCGCATTTACAATTCCTTCTCCAATATAAGAAATTATATAAGGAACTCTTAGGAATATTTCTTGGTCGATTAGAGATATAACCACGTTAATCACAATCATAATTATAATCCATGAGTAACCAGTTTTGTTTGATGGGAACAATGATTTCGTAGCAACTATTGAGAAATACATTACAATGTATCCAATAAATGTACTTATAATAAAGTTTACAGTCAAAATGATGAATGTAAATGGAGAAACCGTAAAGTATGGATTGTTAAATGCCAACTTAATCATTTCCAAGAACTTAGCTTCTCCTACAAAATACATTCCCAAAAAGTTTATTAAAGCAAATGCTATAGCAAAGATTACTGTCCATATAAGAGCGAATAATAATTTACTCATTAAAATGTCGTTGCTTTTAACAGGAAGAGTAAACATCAAATAGCCTCTGTCAGAATAGTAATCGCGTCTGAATACCATGACAATTTGTACAGCTAATGCCAAGAAACTTCCGAATACTGCAAGTATACATAAAATCAAGAAAAGCATTTCGACAAACCCCATCGTTTGAGCGTTTGCTTTTATTGAATTTTTGAACAACGCATACAATAATCCGTTTCCTAGCAATCCTACAAATAATGATATCAAACATAATTTCAAGTTGTTTTTTAAGTCGTGTTTTAAAAGTTTAAGCATGGTGACCTCCAAAAATTTGTTTGTAAACATCTTCTATGCCTTTGTTGTAAGTAGATCTCAAATTTTCTACGCTATCATTTAATTCTACAGAACCTTTGCTGAGCATGATTACTCTGTCGAAAATCCTCTCGATGTCTCTAACCAAGTGAGTAGTAATCAATAGGGTAGAGTCGGGATCAATATTGTCTATGATTGCATCTAAGATTTGTTCACGAGCTACAGGGTCAACTCCTGCGATTGGCTCATCAATAATGAAAAGCTTAGCGTGACGAGATAATACAAGCGCCAAGTTCAACTTTTCAGTCATACCTTTAGATAGATTGCTGACTTTCATATTCTTGTCCAAACTCATTTGTTCAATAAATCTGCTGAATTTTTCGACATCAAAATCAGAATAGAAATCTTCGAACAGAGCCTGTGTTTGAGCGATAGTTAAGTTCGGGTCTAGAAAAAATCTGTCTGGCAAATAACTTACAAATTCTTTAGTTTTGTAAGTTACTTCCTGTGAATTGATTTTGACTTCACCTTCGTATTTTTTGATGATACCAGCTAAAATTTTGATTAAAGTAGTCTTTCCAGAACCATTTGGTCCCAAAAGTCCAATAACTTCTCTTTTTTCGGCTGTAAATGATACATCATTAAGTGCTTGTTTACTGCCGTATTTCTTTGACAAATTTTTTATTTCGAGTACGCTCATTTTTTCCACCTTTCATCTATAAGTTTTATTAATTTTTCTTTTGGCATATTCATTTGATACATTTCGTTTAAGAAATCATCTATCAACTGTTGTGCCATATCATTTTTCAAAGCTTTTAATTTATCGTCATCTACATCTACAAATGAACCAAGTCCTCGTTTACTCATAGTAATTCCACAGCTTTCCAACTCTGCATAAGCACGTTGAACTGTGTTAGGATTTACATTCAATTCTTTCGCAGTTTCTCTGACAGAAGGAATTTTATCAGAAGACTTTAATTCTTGTCTAATTATTTTGTATTTAAAATAATCTACGATTTGAATGTAGATAGGCTTATTATCATCAAATTGCATATTATCTCCTTTCTCATCTGTTCTATAACAATAATACACCGTTACAATAAAAAAGTCAAGCTATTTTAATAAAATATTTACGCCCTTTGATGATAAATCATTCAGCTCATCGATTTGTTCTTGATTAATTGTGGAATTTTTCTTAGCGAAAATCTTTCCGGGTGGATAAATCACGATATCATTGGTAATCTTTTTGTTCAGTAAATAATCGTATGTTTTATAAATTTTCGTAGAGTCTGATTTTTCATATGAACGAAAAGCTTCCAGCAAAATTTCAAAATCTTTTTTCTCATCTGCAATCGTTGAAATCAATACGAGATTTTTGTCGTCTATCATTTCAATATAAATTCCGTTTTTTATCAAATGCTCATTCACATCACTTGGATTGTCGCATTCAAGGACAATTCTTGTAAAATCTCTATTGCAATTTTTTTGAATAGGAGCTTTTCTTATGAAATCTAAGCCTTCAATCTCACTATAAAACCAATCTATTATTTCTTTTAATTCAGCGTATTTGCTCTCATTTTTAGTACAATAATTGATGGCATATTCCACAGATGTCATGAAAATATATGATGGGGAAGATGTCATAATCATTTGTAGATTACTCATAGTTTTATCTATCAATTCATCTTCACAGTTAAAATTAATCGCAGCAGTTTGTGTGAATGCAGGCATCGTTTTGTGATACGAATTAATAGAAATATCACAACCTAGCTGCATTGCATTTTTGTCAAAACATTCCAATGCAAAATGCGTTCCGTGTGCTTCGTCAACGATTATCTTGATATTATTTTCGTGACAATAAGTTACAAGTTTTTCGATTGGCTGATAAATCCCATAATAATTAGGGCGTGTTATAAGAACTGCTTTGATAGATGAATCTTTTTTCAAATTTTCTATCAAAACTTCTTGTTCACACACTCCATCACAGTCAATCTCCACAGATTCTCCACGAGCAAGTCGTACGCCGTTGATTACGGATTTGTGGCAATTTTTCTCTACCAAAATTTTGTCGTTTTCATCTAATACGCTCATTATACTTGCGACTATTCCAGAGGTTGAACCATTGACAAGAAACATTGATTTTTTTGCATGCGAAAAAAGGGCAAGATTATTCCTGCCCTCAGCTATAATACTATTTGCATGGTACAAATCATCTGTATCAGATAATTCCGTTACATCAATCTTCAAAATATTTTCGAGAAAATCTTTCATTCCTTCCAACATCTTGCCCTTATGGCCAGGCATATGAAAGCTTACTTTTTCTTTTCTATTTATAAGATTATCATACAAATTACGCATTCAACATTTTCTCCACTTCTACCATAATTGCACATTCAGTACGTTTCTTTTGCATTGCGCATCCCAATTCGTATGGCTTGTAAATATCGTTATTAAAATTGTACGCATTTGCATGGCAACCACCAGAACAGTAGAATTTGCACCAACAATTTTTGCAATCTTCTTTTGTAAATACATGACAATTCAAAAATTCTTCACGCATATCTTCTGGTAAAGTTAGATTTTCATCTAAAATATTGCCCATTTTGAATTTTTCATTGCCGACAAATTGGTGACAAGGATAGATGTCTCCTTCTGGAGTAACTGCAACGTATTCGCAGCCAGCTCCACAACCTTGCATTCTTTTAATAACACAAGGACCTTGAGTCAAATCCACCATAAAATGGAAGAACTTGAAGTTAGAACCATTAACTTGATCCTTTGCATAATCCACTGCCAACTTTTCGTATTCTTCTAAAACAGTGTCCAAATCTTCCTTAGTAATAGCGTAATCATCATAATCGCTGTCTACAACAGGTTCAATACTTGACAATTCAAATCCTAAATCCTTGAAATGTTTTACATCTTCTGAAAAATCCAAATTCTTCTTAGTGAATGTTCCTCTAACATAATAATATTTTCCTTTTCTTCCTTTAATAAGCTTTTGGAATTTAGGAACGATTAAATCGTAAGAGCCCTTATCATTCAAAGTTTTTCTCATATTATCGTTGACAGATTTTCTGCCGTCAAGACTAAGAACAACGTTGTGCATATTTTCGTTGATAAAATCTATCTTGTCATCGTCCAATAAAACACCATTAGTAGTTATCGTAAATCTGAATTTCTTACCTTTTTCCTCGGCTATTTCGTTGCCGTATTTCACTAATTTCTTCACAAGCTCGAAATCCATTAAAGGTTCTCCACCGAAGAAATCCACTTCCAAGAATTTTCTTGAACCGCTATGGTCAACCAAATATTTCAAAGCTTTCTTGCCGACTTCTTCAGTCATATAAGCTTTGTGTCCACCGAAATCACCTTGTGAAGCAAAACAATATTCGCACTTCAAATTACAATCGTGAACAACGTGAAGGCACATTGCCTTTAAAACAGGTTCTCTCTTTTTGAAATCTTCAATGTGAAGATAATCATCTGATGAAAAAAGCATATTCGCTTTTTCCAATTCTCCGATTTCCTTGATAGAATCTCTGACAGATTCTTCAGGATATTGAGCTAATTTTTCTACTATTTCATCTGCACTTAAATCTTTGTAATAATCAAGTACATCGTAACTTATGTCGTCAAAAACATGGACACTTCCACCGTTTACATCTAAAACAATGTTGTGGCCATTCATTTTGTATTTATGTATCATATAATTCTCCTTTCAGCTACCGTACTATTTTATAGAAAATTATGAATTAAGTCAATAAAAAACGAAAACCACTCAAAAGAGTGGCATTAATTTAATAATCGCATATCTGATTGTTTACTTAAAAGTCTTCAATCATTATGTAAACAAGATTATCTATTTTCGTTTTCACATTCTTGGTTAGCAACTGTGCAAGAAGTTTTGCAAGCTGATTGGCAAGATGTTTGGCATTCACCACAACCACCTTTGCAAGCTGATTCTTTCAAAGTGTTAGGTGTTAAAGTTTTAATATGTTTTTCCATAGTATTCACCTCAAAATAATTATATCATAAATTTAGAAAAAATGTGCGAAATAAAATCATGTTGAATAATAAAAAAAAGGATTGCATAAACATAAAACAAGTGATATATTTAATTTAAAGGAATGATGAAAATGTTCAAGTACATTACGCAAAATAAAAAATTATTCTACCTAACTCTTCTTACAGCGCCTATTGCCGTTGGATTTGATATTGGCTTGGCGTGGCTTTTAAGAATTATAACAGATGCAGGAACTAATGGAGAAGAACAACTTTTGCCCAGATTAATTCTAATTTCTGTGTTGTACATAATTTTTGCAAGTATTTCCGATTTGCTATATCGAAAAAGCACAGTAGAGCTTACGAATAATTGTATATATAATGTTAGAAATGATTTGTTCAACAGTATAACAGACGAATCTTTAATCAAAATATCCAAACAAAATAGTGGATATTATATATCAATGTTTTTGAATGATTTGGAAGACTTGAAGATGGATTATTTTAAGAATATGGTGTCTTCATATCATGAAATTCTCAATTTCGTAATATCCTTAGTGTTGCTTGTCAAAATCGACATAATAATGGCAATTACAATAATAATATTTTCCGTGGTGCAATTAGCAGTCCCATTTATTTTCGAAAAATTAATCGAAAAAAGACAAGAAGAACTTATAAATATAAGAAATGAATACACGTCTAGTTTGCAAGAATTCGTGAACAATTTCAATTTGATTAAGTTTTTCAAAAGAGAAATTATTTTTCAAAAAATTAACCAAGATAAATCCATTGAATATCGTAACGCATCAAATACCAAGGAAACTTTGAGTAAAACTATTTACGTTTTATCATTTGCTAGTTCATTGGCAATGTATTTGGGTTGTATGTTGGTCGGAATTTGGCTAGTATTTAAAGACAGAATAACCATTGGTCAAGTAATAGAATCTAGTCAATTGATGGCTTATGTGACAGGACCTTTGTTGAATTTCACAGATATAATGACAAGTTTCAAATCATCAAAGCCAGTCCAAAACAAAATTATGAATTTCATCTCAGAAGAAAAACCTGTTGAAGTAGAAGATGAATTTGAATTTAATAATTTAAAATTAAACAATATTTCATTCAAATATCCAACAAGTGACAAATACGTTTTGAAAAATTTGGATTTTACATTTGAAAAAGGAAAGAAATACATTATTATTGGAGAAAGTGGAACGGGTAAATCAACTATATTCAAGATTTTGCAAAAACAAGAAATAGCAACCGAAGGAGTAGTTCAGATTAACAATAAAAATATTTTGAATATTACAGATAGCACATATTATTCGAAAATCGGATTTGCAACACAAGACACTGGAATATTCACAGCAAGCATCAAAGACAACATATCCTTGTATGACAACAGACCTGTAGATAAAACAATCATTGAACAATTGGGATTAAATACTATGATTAATTCCAAACCAAAAGGAATTGACACTGTAATCTCCAGCGAAGACAAGTCTATCTCAGGTGGAGAGAAACAACGAATAGCCATTGCAAGACTACTAAATGAAGACTTCGACTGTATTTTATTAGACGAATCGACATCCTCATTGGATAAACACAGTGTAGATATTGTTGAAGAATGCATACTTTCGAAAAAAGATTTGACAGTAATAGCAATCACACATCATTTGACAAGTAAAGCTATTGAAATGAGCGACTGTGTTTTAAAATTAGAAGACGGGAAATTAGTACCAGTTACAATGTAAACTAAAAGAGGGTAATGATATGGGAACTAAAAACACTTATAACAACTATCAATTTTATGAAACACCAGCATTGACTAAATATTTGGAAGAACAATCAATAAAAGGCTATAGTTTTTGTGGTGCAGTGGGAAGTTTTTTGGATATACTGAAGTTTCGCTATGATGAAAACAAAGCCCCACAATCTTATTGTGTCTTACGTAAGCGCTTGGATAAAAATATAGATGAAAAAATACAAATCATGAAAACTAATTCTCAGATCATTTATGAAAATAATGTGTATGTTGTATTTGCAAATAATTCTGAGGAGGATACGGAGTTAGAATCCATTTTAAAAAAGCAAAATGCTCTCCAAGCAGTTTCCATTAAAAAATCTGTAGCATTTATCAGTATATTATTGATTATTTCTGTGATTAGTGTGGCTTTGAATATATTATGGCCACAAAACACAAACTTAGTGTTAAACAGTCTGAATGTGGGAGTTTGTATTTCTCTAATTATTAATTTTTTGATTTATTTTATTGGAGATTTGCACGATTATTTTTCAGGAAAAGCAGTAGTAATAGACGGGAAGCTAATATTTAATAACCGCACCAAATTAAAAGATTCGCTATTTCGACTTGGAGATGTACTTAAATTCTCAATATTATTGGTAAGTATATTTCTTAGCATAAAGGTTGTGCTACAAGCAAGTGATCCTGCGGTTACAGTTAATGTTTTAAAAATGTGGTCGATATTTTGTATTGTGGGATTTGCTTCAAGGATAAAATTTCAAAAATCATATATCGCATTGCTTTATATCGAAGTATTTCTAATAACACTTGGAGCGATATAGAAAACAATTGAATAGTTTTTTAAATTAAAAATTGCGCGATTAATTAAGGTGACCCCAAAAAGTTGGACTTTGTACCAGAGACATTTAAAAATATTTGTCTCTGGTTTTTTTTGTCCTATTCTACCCATAGGGTAGAAATTTTTATGCTACATTTTTCTTTCTATATTCTACTTTAAAATCCATAGGAATGCACTAAAAGCAATTGACATGAAGTTCTAATACTGATAAAATCTATATCGGAGGTATATAAAATGAACAAAAAAATCATATCATTTTTTATATTACTATAGTATGAAACGTGAAGAAATATTAAGAAAAATTTATCTTTTTTTAGTTTTTTATGTTTTATCTAATTTGATATCGGTAGAAGATAGCTTGTTATATAAGAGATTGTATTCAGTCTTGCTAGTATCTACAGCATTTTATTTCTTTAAGAAAAACAAATAGTAAAGTTGATAGAACAAGAGTAGAGAAATGTAGTATTATTAAAATAGAAAAAGAATAATTAAAAGAGCCTTGGAGATTAAGGTGACCCCAAAAAGTTGGACTTTGTACCAGAGACATTTAAAAATATTTGTCTCTGGTTTTTTTTTGTCCTATTCTACCCATAGGGGTAGAAATTTTTATGCTACATTTTTCTTTCTATATTCTACTGGTGATAAATATCTTAGTTTTTCTTTTATCCTTTCTTCATTGTAATATTTTATGAAATCTTCTATTGTTTGTTTTAAGTGTTCGTATGAATAGAATTTATTTCCGTAGTATATTTCTTGTTTTAATATTCCAAAGAAGTTTTCCATTGGAGAGTTATCTAAGCAATTTCCTTTTCTTGACATGGATTGAGTGATACCGTTAGATTCTAGTTTTGATGTGTATTGATCTATTTGGTATGCCCAGCCTTGATCTGAGTGAAATATTCTTTTTTCTTTTGTTTTGTTAGTTATTTCTATGGCCTTGTTTAAGGCTTTTAGGATTGGTTCTAGAGTTGGTTGTTTCGATATTTCATAGCTTAGTATTTCACTGTTGTACATATCTAAATATGGATTTAGATAAAGTTTCTTTATTTGGTAGGTACCTGATTTATCTTTTTCAAAATACTTAAATTCTGTTGTGTCAGTTGTTATTTGTGTATATGGTTTTTCTACTTTAAAGTTTCTTTTTATTTTGTTGTCTGCTACTTTCCCTACTTGTCCTTTGTAGGATGAGTATTTTCTTGGTTTTCTTGAAAAACTTTTTACTTGAATTTTTAGATTTTGAACTAATCTTTGTACTTTCTTTTTGTTTATTTTTAGTCCTAATCTTTTTAACATAGCAGTTATTCTTCTGTATCCATAGTTTGGATTTTCTTTTCTAATTTTGAGTATTTTGTTTTCTATTTCCATATCTTTATTTGGTCTATTTATGCGTTTTTGCCAATACATATATGTTGATTTTGGAAGATTGAAGTATTTTAACAAGTCTTTTAATTTGTATTTATTTCTTAAAATCTCGATTGTTTCAGTAATTGTCTGTCATTTGAGACAATTCTATCTTCTTTTTATTGCATCATTTTCTAATTGAAGCCAATAGTTTTTTTCTTCTAATTTCTTTATTTTTTATTTTAATTGTGACTATGTTAATGAATTATTTTCTAAATTAGTTAAGTTTTATGATGAATATTTTTTGATATCTTTTGATATTTTTGTTGGCTTTAGCATTTTTGGAGGTTTTCCTCTCTTTTTGAGTTTTAGTCCTTCTATGCCTTTTTCTCTAAAGTCATTTACCCATCTTATTATTAAACCTTTATCAGGTATACAATATTTTTCTGATAAATATTTATATGATATGATAAATTTTAAATATTCTTTTGCTACTTTTACTTTAAATTCTGTTCTATATTTTGCCATTAAAAAACTGACCTCCTTAAGTTAGTTTTTAGGTCCAACTTTTGAGGTCAGTTCATTTTTTTAGATAAATTATTTTGCTATTAAATTTATTCTGTTATATCTTCGCCGTTGTAAGCGTGAGTAAATATCATTTTAACGATTTCTGGATTTGATTCACGAGGATTTGTCAAAGTACATGGATCTTCATAAGCGTTCTTACTCATTTCATCTAATACTTCGTCAAATTTTTCTTTGTTAAATCCGAATTTTTCTTCAACTTCTTTCAATGTTGGTGGAATGCCAACTTTCTTAGCTAATTCTCTAACAGCGATTGGGTAATCTTCAACGTTTAATTCTTTTTCAATCCATTCAACTTTGTCAGTTGCTTTTCTGTTAAATTGTGTGATGTATGGAAGTAGAATTGCGTTAGCAAGTCCGTGAGTTATTCCAAATTCTCCACCGATTTTGTGTGCTAATGAGTGAACTAAACCAAGTGAAGCAGATGTGAATGCAATACCTGCCATTGTAGATGCGTTATGCATTTTTTCACGAGCTTCCATATCGTCAGGGTTTTCGCAAGCTTTTGGCAAATATTCGAATACCAATTTCAATGCGTGAATTGCAAGTGCATCAGTATAATCGTTAGCGATGTTGGAAACTAATGCTTCTGTTGCGTGTGCTACAACGTCCATTCCTGTGTTTGCTGTAACAGATTTTGGCATTTTAGATGGCAAAACTGGATCTACTATAGCGATGTCTGGAACGATATGATCAGATACCAATGGGTATTTGATGTGTTTTTCTGTATCAGTGATTACTGAGAATGCTGTGATTTCACTTGCGGTACCTGAAGTTGATGGGATACCAACGAATTTTGCTTTTTTACGAAGTTCTGGAAGAGATCCTGGTTCGATTATATCTTCAAATTTTAATTCAGGATGTTCATAAAAAGCCCACATACATTTTGCAGCGTCCATTGCAGAACCGCCACCTAATGCTACGATCCAATCTGGTTGGAATTCTTGCATTTTCTTAGCGCCTGCTTCAACAGTTGTAACTGATGGATTTTCTTCTACGCCATCGAAAACACACACTTCCATTTTTGCTTTTTTCAATTCTTCACAAGCTCTGTCTACGAAACCGTTTTTCTTCATAGAATTACCGCCTGTGACTATGATTGCTTTCTTACCTTTTAATTCACTTAATTTTGAAAAAGCTCCTTCTCCAAAGTGAATAAAACCTGGAATATGAAGTACTCCATTTGCCATAATAAATCACTCCTTTTGTAATTTGTACAAAAACTTATCCGTTTCTGCTATAATAATATTATATCAATATGGCAATCGTTTAGTCAAATAAAAAACGAAATATTTAACGAATAAAACGTATAGTGTTAAAGTATTTTAGTGCGATAAATAACAACGATATTTTAAAACGTAGTTTGAGAATTTGAAAAGCGTTTCATAAAAATTTGGGAAATCAAAAAGGGGAATAAAATGTCAGAAGAAAATAAAACGAAAAATGTGAAGAAAAAAATATGGATTATTTTGGTAGTTGTACTTATATTCTTGGCATCTTGTAGTGCGTTGGCGTTCAAATCAGCAGGATTTCAAAGATTTAAGAAAAATGTAAAAAGTGAGTACAGCGGTGGAATCAAAAGAGAGATTATAATTTACAACGCAGAAGGAAAAGAAATTTTCAAGAAATCAGGAAAATTCGATTTTACTTACGATGACAAATGCATCGAATACATCGATACGCAAACTAATTTGAAACACAACGTGTTTGCAGGGGACAACTCAACGGTAATTATTAATGAATTGAAATAATAGAATTTTGGTATTAAATTTTAGAAATAGAGAGTTTAGCGACTCTCTTTTTTTATATTCAAAATCAGACTTGAATATGCAAGAAACTGTATAAAATCGGTGAGGAAAAATTCTTACCGAAAGTTTTACCGAAAAATTTTGAAAAAACTTGAGATATTTAGATAAAATTACTGATGTTAAAAAAATAAAAAAGCTCATTTATCAACGTTTTGAGTTGAAATGAGCTAATTTTATAATATATGGTGGAGATGAGGAGATTCGAACTCCTGTCCAAAAATATATCCCTAAGAACTTCTCCGAGTGCAGTCAATTAAGTTTTATTCGTCGATCAAAATTTAATTGACAAAACTATGATCGATATATCCTCTTAAATAATCTCATATACCAGAGGAAAATATACGAGATGTTCCTGCTAATTAGTTGAGATTCAAAAAGAAAACGCAGGACGATTTTCTAGTTTTTGAATCGGCCGCCGTTATTAGGCAGCTAATGCGAAGTTATTATCTTCAGCGTTTATATTTAGTTGTCCTTTTTTTACGTTTGTAGACGAAAACGACTCGCTATTCAAACTTCAATATCCCTGTCGAAACCAAGACATCCCCATATTTTTGTAACTATATTTTATCATAAAATGTGTAATTCTTCAAATAATTGATAAATACATAAACATATTATAAAATGTAATTAATAAAATATTTGGAGGTTTTTATGAAAATAGCAATAGCAGCCGATCACGGTGGATTTGAATTAAAAGATTCAATGGTTGAATATATAAAAAGTTTAGGAAATGAAGTTATGGATTTGGGAACAAATTCAGCTGATTCAGTAGATTATCCAGATTATGCAAAGAAAGTTTGCGAAGAAATCCAACAAGGAAATTCTGATTTAGGGATTTTGATTTGTGGAACGGGAATTGGTATGAGCTTGGCAGCGAACAAATTCGAAGGAATAAGAGCAGCTTGTGTGTCTGATGTATACAGTGCGAAAATGAGTAGAAATCACAACAACGCAAATGTACTTTGCATCGGCGCGCGTGTAATTGGAGATGAAGTTGCCAAGTTAATTATTAAAACTTTCTTGGAAAATGAATTCGAAGCTGGTCGTCACCAAAGAAGAGTTGACAAGATAATGGCTTTCGAAAAAGAAAACAAGGGATTATAAAATGTCAAAAAAAGCTTTAATTATTGACGGGTCATCGCTTTTATTCAGAGGGTTTTACGCTATCAGAGATTTAACCACAAAAGACGGAGTACACACTAATGGTGTATTTGGTTTTATGAATATGTATTATTCAGTTATGGATAAACTAAATCCAGAGCTTGTGGTTGTGTGTTTTGATAGAAAAGAACCAACTTTCAGACACGAAAAATATTCTGAATACAAGGGTAACCGTCAAGAAACTCCAGAAGAACTTATCGTTCAATTCGATATGCTTAAAGAATTGCTAAAAGCGATGGGAGTTTCATACATTGATTTAAAAGGATATGAAGCAGACGACATCGCTGGAACTTTGGCAAAACAAGCTTCATCAAAAAACTACGATGTGTATTTATTGACTGGAGATAAGGATTATCTTCAACTTATAGATGACAACACTAAGGTAGTTCTTACAAAAAGAGGGATTACTGAAACAAAAATCTACGATGTCGATACACTAAAAGAAGAATACGGACTTACTCCTAAGCAAATGATTGACTTGAAAGGCTTGATGGGGGATAAATCTGACAATATTCCTGGAATTGATGGCGTGGGTGAAAAGACTGCACTCAAATACATTCAAAAATACGGTAGCATTGAAGGATTGTACGAAAATGTCGATGAAATTTCCGGCAAGAAAACAAAACAAAAAGTCATTGATGGAGAAAAAATCGCTTATTTGAGTAGAGAGCTAGGAACGATCAATACAGATGTTCCTAAGGATTTGATTGGTTTTGAAATTGACGATTGTAATATAAAAGAAGCTGACAAAAATCATTTAATAGAAGTTCTTACAAAGTTAGAGTTCAACAGTTTTATCAAAAAACTTCCAAACGAAGAATCTAGCGAAAAATACGAATTCGAAAATTTGGATGAAAATGTAGATGCAATTAAAGCTTATATTAAAGAAAACAAAAAGTTTACTTTTGCATTGTTCAATGATGATTATTACGTAGACAATGAGCCTGTGATTTTTGCAATTTACACTGATAAGGTGTACATCACAAGAAACGTAGACATTGTAAAATCATTTAGGGAAGAATTTGAATCAAAAGACATCAACAAGCTTTCATTTGATATCAAACCATGTATTTATCATTTGATGCGTTATGGCATCGACATTTCGTACAATTATGACGATGTTGTCATAATAGAATACCTGCTTGATCCTTCCAAGACAAGTTATAGTATGGAAAGGTCTGATCCTAAAATTATCGGTTATGATTTCAAGCCGCTTGAAGATATTACAGGTAAAGGCAGGTCCAAGAAGACTATTTTGGAATCAGATGACAAAGAAATCGACAATTACGTAGTAAAATACATGATGTTCACAAATAAATTGTACGAAAAGATTTCTGAAATCGAAGAAGAGGATATGATGCATCTTTACAGAGATGTTGAAATTCCTTTGATAAAAGTGTTGTGTGACATGGAATTTACGGGAGTTTGTGTAGAAAAAGAAACTTTGGTTGAGATGGGAGAACTTTTCGAAGATGAGATAAAATCAATCGAAGACAGTGTTGAGGAACTTATCGGCAAGAAAATCAACATCAACTCATCAAAGCAATTGGCAGAAGTGTTGTTTGAAGATTTAGAACTTCCTGTAATAAAAAAGAACAAAACTGGTCCATCGACAGACCAAGAAGTTTTGGAGGCTTTAAGTGGTAGACACGAAATCATCGACTACATTTTAAGATACAGAACTATTGCGAAACTCAAAACGACGTATATCGATGGAATGGTTGATTTAATTAAAGAAGACGGCAAAATCCACACTACATTCCAACAAACTATAGCGCAAACTGGAAGAATTAGCTCTACTAACCCTAATTTGCAAAACATTCCTATCAGAACTGAAGAAGGAAGACTTATCAGAAAAGCATTTGTTCCAAGCAAAGGAAGTGTACTGTTGGATGCGGATTATTCCCAAATTGAGCTTAGAGTGTTAGCTGATTTGGCAAATGACGAAGTTATGCTTGATGCATTCAAGCATGGTGCAGACATTCACAGAAAAACTGCCAGCGAAGTGTTCAAGGTTGATTTTGACAAGGTAACATCACTTCAAAGATCCAACGCAAAGGCTGTAAACTTCGGTATTGTTTACGGAATTGGAGATTATTCTTTGAGTAAAGATTTGCACATAACTAGAAAAGAAGCCAAGGAATATATCGAAAATTATTTGAACACGTACAAAGGCATCAAGCAATACATGGAAGATATAGTTGCAATTGGTAAGGAAAAAGGCTACGTTGAAACTATAATGAAAAGAAGAAGATACATCCCTGAATTAAAATCCAAAAACTACAACGTGAGAAGCTTTGGAGAACGTGTGGCACTTAACACGCCAATTCAAGGCTCTGCAGCGGATATAATTAAAGTTGCTATGGTGAAATTCTACAATAGATTGAATGAAGAAAATCTAAAAGCCAAGTTAATCTTGCAAGTTCACGATGAGCTTATCGTGGATTGTCCAGAAGATGAAAGAGAAAAAGTCCTAGAAATAATGAAGGATGTCATGACACATGCTGTTGATCTGAAAGTCGACATGAAGATTGATGTTAACAGTGCAGATAATTGGTATGATGCAAAATAAGAGGATAATCGTTGTTGCTGGAAATATAGCCAGTGGGAAAAGCACGGTTTGTAGAAGATTAAGAGAAAAAGGCTTTGTTGTAATAGATTTGGATGAGATTACTCACCAAATCTATGAACAAGGCACAGACCTTTATTATAAGCTTGTGGATGAGTTTGGAAAAGGAATTTTAGACGAAAATTCTAATATCGACAGAAAAAAACTTTCCAAGCTTTTATTTAGTTCAAAAACATTACTAAAAAAGCTTGAAGAATTAACACATACTGATATAATATTAAGAGTAGTAAAAAGAATTAAGAAAGAAAAGTCTGATTTGATTTTTCTGGAAATCTCTATGTATTTGGAAAGCAAGGATTTGATTGACAAATACATTGATGTCGACGAAGATTGGGTCGTTGTATCTGATAAAGATATCAGAATACAAAGAGTAATCAAAAGAAATAACTTTGATTACGATACAGCTTTGAAGAGGGTTAATTCGCAATTAGATTATGAAAAAAGTTGTTGTGAATTTGACGAGGTTATTACAAATAATACGACAGAAGCTGATTTAATACTCAAAGTTGACAAACTTATAGATAGGAAAAAATTATGAGATTTATTAAAAGATTTTTAATCACGATTATTTCGATTTTTGTGATTGTGTTTTTAGTTGGATTTGGCGTGAGTGCTTATTCAACTATGACAAGACCGGTAAAATATGTCGATTTGGTTAATACATACGCAAAAGAATACAACGTCGATCCGCTTTTGGTTATGAGTGTTATTAAAGTAGAATCTAACTTTGATCCAAGTGTTAAATCAAAGGCTGGAGCGTTGGGGTTAATGCAACTTATGCCTGATACTGCAGAAAGTATTAACAATATGAGAAACACACATTTCACTGTTGAAGATTTGAAAAAACCTGATAAGAACATCGAAATGGGAACTGCTTATTTGTCCTATTTGTTGCATCATTTCAAAAACCACGATTTGGCTATTGCAGCTTACAATGGTGGAATTGGCAATGTAAAAGAATGGTTGGCGAATGAATCATTTTCCAAAGATGGTCAAACTTTAGACGATATTCCATCTTCTGAGACTAAATATTACGTTGTAAAAGTTGAAAATCAGTACAATATTTACAAGATTTTTTATGAAGATACAAAACTGGAAGAAAATATGCACAAAAATTTTAAAGTTTGGTGCAAAAACTACATTAAATTGATTAAAAATATTATTAACAAATATTAAAAGACCTAATAATTAGGTCTTTACCATGCAGGGGTGGTGGAATGGTAGACACGCTGTCTTGAGGGGGCAGTGGGAGCAATCCCGTAAGAGTTCAAGTCTCTTTCTCTGCACCATTTTTATTTTATTAAAGGGGTGAAAAAATGAGTTTAGAAAATCTGACTTTTAAAGGCGGATTTCACATGGATGATCATAAATCCTATACTCAAAATTGTCCTTTAGATACAAATTTTGAACCAAAAATGGTTTATATCCCATTGCATCAACATATTGGTGCGCCTTGTACACCTATTGTAAAAGTAGGAGATGAGGTTAAAGTTGGTCAAAAAATTGGTGAATCTAAAGCGACTATCTCAGCACCTGTTCACAGTTCAGTTAGTGGAAAGGTTGTTAAGATTGAGCAAATGGTATTATCAAATGGTCAAAAAGGTGAAGTCGTAGTAATCGAATCAGACGGTTTAAACGAATTAGGATACACTGAAACAAATGATGATTTTACACAATTATCAAAAGAAGTTATCCTAGAAAGAATAAAAGAAGCTGGTATAGTAGGTTTGGGTGGAGCAGGATTCCCTACTCACATTAAGATGAAGAAAAAACCTGATGTAAAAATCGAGGAAGTAATCTTGAACGGGGCTGAATGTGAACCTTATTTAACTAGTGACCAACTTAATATGGAATTATATCCTCAAAAAGCAATTGGTGGATTGAAAATTATCATGAAATTAATGGATTGCGATAAAGGATACATAGGAGTTGAGGATAACAAACAAAAGGCTATTGGAATATTGAAAAATGCCGCTAAGGATGAAAAAAATATTTCAATTTGCTCTGTTAAAACTAAATATCCACAAGGGGATGAAAGAAGACTTATCAACTCAATTACTGGTAAGAAAATTTCAAAAGCTCAAAGATCGAACGAAAGAGGAGTTCAAGGACTTAATATTTCAAGTGCTATGGCTATTTACGATGCTGTAGTTCACAGTATTCCTTTGACTCACAGAATTGTAACTATGACAGGTTCAGCTATTAAAGAACCTAAAAACATTTACGTTCCAGTAGGTACTAAATTCAAGGATTTAGTAGATTATTGTGACGGTTTCAAGGAAACTCCATTTAAGATTATCGTTGGTGGTCCTATGATGGGTGCTTGCCAATACAATTTGGATGCTCCAACTGTTAAAACTACAGGCGGAATAATTTGCATGAATGAAAAAGATGCAACACTTGCTGCTCCAGAACCTTGCATTAAATGTGCTAAGTGTGTGGATGTATGTCCAATCGGCTTGTTGCCATTGTTCTTGCAATTAAAATCATTGAATGGTGATTTTGAAGGAGCAGAAAAAATACATTTGAATGATTGTATAGAATGTGGTACTTGCAGCTATGTTTGTCCATCTAACAGACCATTAGTTGAAGCAATTGTACACGCAAAGACTCAATTAAAAGCACAACAAAGGAAAAGGGGATAGTCTATGGAAAATAAAGAAATTATACAAAAAGAATACGACTTATCTCATTTAATCGTAGAAGCTGCTCCTCATCAAAGAAGTGCAGTATCTATTCAAAGAATTATGCTTGATGTTATCATCGCTTTAATTCCTGCTTTGATAGTGAGTGTTTACGAATTCGGAATGAGAAGTTTAGTTTTGGTATTATCAGCAGTTATAGCTTGTGTATTATCAGAATATTGTTATCAAAAAATAATGAAACAACCTTCTACAATTAGCGATTTATCAGCTGTTGTAACAGGTATGCTTTTGGCTTACAACGTTCCAGTTACTTTGCCAATTCCAATGATTGTTATAGGATCGGTATTTTCAATCATAATTGTAAAACAATTATTTGGAGGAATTGGTTCAAACTTCATGAACCCTGCATTAGCAGGACGTGCTTTCTTGATGGCAAGTTGGGCACAAGCAATGAGTAACTACACTGCTCCACTAACACAAAAAGCAGTGGACGCTGAAAGTTATGCGACAGTTTTATCAGGTGGTCAACCAGTTGGTTTTATGAATGCCATCATAGGACACATGGGTGGTACAATCGGGGAAGTAAGTGCAATAGCATTACTTATCGGTGTAGCTTATCTATTATACAGAAGAGTAATCAATCTTAGAATTCCATTAGTTTATATCGCAACAACATTTGTTACATTACTTATTTGCGGCGTAGGAATTCAAGACGCTTGTATGAACATATTTATTGGTGGTTTAATCTTGGGAGCATTCTACATGGCTACAGATTATTCAACTAGTCCAGTTACTCCAAAAGGACAAATTATATTTGCAATTGGTTGTGGTTTCTTTACAGCTATCATAAGACAATTTGGTAACCTTCCAGAAGGTGTATCTTATGCGATAATCTTCATGAACTGTGCAGTACCATTTATCGATCAATATACAGTTCCAACACCAATTGGTAGAGGAGGTAAACAAGGAATATGAGAAGTTCAATAAATTTAGCTATTAGATTGTTTATAATCACAGCAATTAGTGCGGTAGTACTTGCATTTGCAAACCAAGTTACTGAACCAATAATAGAAGCTAAGAGATTAGAAAATTATCAAAAATCTTTAAAAGTAGCTTTTCCTGAAGCGGAATCTTTTAAACCACTTGATGAAGCAAAAATTAAAGATTTAAAAGCAAAAGACGAAAACTTAGATGACGTACAAGAAGCTATCAAAGGTGGAAAACCTGTAGGTCATGTATACAAAGCAATTGGAGCTGGTGGATATTCAGGAAATGTTGTTTTCGTAGTTGGTGTAGACAATAAAAACAAAATCGTTGGATATTCAATTCTTGAATCACAAGAAACTCCAGGAATCGGAAGTAGAATTGGAGATCCTGAATTCGTAAATTCAGTTATTGGAAAATCTATGGAAAAAGAATTATCAGCTGTTAAAAAACCTGAAGCTGACAACGAAATTCAAGCTCTAAGTGGTGCAACATACTCCACTACAGCAGCCAAAAACGCATTGAACGTATCTCAAAAAGCTAATGCGGGATTAAAATAGGAGGGAAATTATGGAAAAAGGTAAAGCGGCTAAAGTTTTCAAAAGCAGCATTATTAAGAACAACCCAGTTTTAATCCAATTGGTAGGTTTGTGTTCTGTACTTGGTGTATCAACATCAGTAGAAAACGCAATTGGTATGGCTGCGGCGTTCACATTCGTTTTGATTTGTTCAAACATAGTAATATCATTACTTAGAAATTTTATTCCGGATAAAGTTAGAATTCCGGCATATATCGTTGTAATCGCAACATTCGTAACATTAGTTTCAATGATGCTTCAAGCATTTGTTCCAGCACTATACAGTTCTTTGGGAGCATTCGTTCCTCTAATCGTAGTAAACTGTATAATCTTAGCTAGAGCCGAATCTTTCGCATCTAAAAATGGTGTATTCTTATCATTGTTAGATGGTATCTCAAATGGTTTGGGATATGGTGTTGTAATCGTATTGGTTGCATTCATCAGAGAGTTATTAGGTTCTGGTAAAATCTTAGGAAAACTTGTAATAGGAAATATTCCTCCAATTGGTATCATGTCAGCAGCTCCAGGAGCATTCATGGTACTTGGAATATTGTTAGCTACTTACAATTATTTCTTATCAAAACAAGAAAGAAAGAAGAACAATATGAGAGGTGAAGACTAATGTTAGCGAGTATATTTAAAATAATAGTTCTTTATTTATTAGTAAACAACTACGTATTTGGTCAATTCTTAGGGCTTTGTCCATTAATAGGTGTTTCTTCTAAAACAGAAACAGCTATTGGTATGGGTATGGCAGTATTCTTCGTTATCACAATAGCGTCTGTCGTAACTTATGTTCTACAAATCCAAATACTTGAAAGATTTCACATTGAATACTTACAAACAATAGTGTTCATACTGGTTATTGCAACATTGGTACAATTCGTAGAAATGGCATTGAAGAAAATGAGTCCAAACTTGTACTCAGCACTTGGTGTGTTCTTGCCTCTTATAACTACAAACTGTATAGTATTGGGTGTTGCATTAGCAAACGTAAAAGAAAAATACAACTTAATTGAAACATTAGCAAGTGCTATTGGTGCTTCACTAGGTTTCATTTTAGCGATAACTTTATTAGCTGCAATCAGAGAAAGAATCGCATTGAATAAAAATATTCCTGAAAGTTTTAAAGGTGTACCAATCGCATTTATTACTATTGGATTAATGGCGATGACATTCTTCGGATTCGGCGGATTGGTATAGGAGGTAATAAATGACAATTTTAACTCCATTTATAATCTTAGGAGCACTAGGAATTTTATTTGCATTGCTTTTGGGCTATGCATCTAAAAAATTCGAAGTTCAAGTTGATAGAAGAGTACTTAAAGTAAGAGAAATGTTACCTGGCGCAAACTGTGGTGCATGTGGATTTCCAGGATGTGACGGACTTGCAGATGCTATCGTAAACAAAGGAGCACCTTGTAATTCATGTCCAGTTGGTGGAAAAGAAACTGCCGACAAATTAGCAGCATTTATGGGAGCTGATGCAGTGGATTCTGCAAAGCAAGTTGCTTGTGTAATGTGCCAAGGAACACCAGAATACGCTACTGAAAAATTCAAATACAAAGGTATTATGGATTGTAGAGTTAACCACAATCTTCAAGGTGGAAGCAAAACTTGTCCAGACGGATGTTTGGGTTGCGGAACTTGTGTAGATGTGTGTGACTTCGATGCAATTCACATTGTAAATGGCATTGCATTAGTAAATAAAGAAAAATGTACATCTTGTAAAAAATGTATTGAAATCTGTCCTAGAAATATTATTAAACTTGTTGACTACGATCAAGACGTTTATGTAAGATGTAACAGTCACGATAAAGGTAAAGATGTAAGACAATACTGTAAAGTTGGATGTATTTCTTGCGGAATTTGTGCTAAAATGTGTCCAGATGGATTCAGCGTTGAAGATAACTTAGCACACTTCAATAACGCTGAAGGATTGGATCCTGAACAAGTTCAAAAAGCAGTAGACAAATGTCCTACAAAAGCTATTTATCCAGGACTTAAAATAAAAGAAGAACAAGCTAAAGCAAAAGCTCAAGAAGCTCCTGCTAAAGAAGCTTAATATTTTACAGACCGTAAAGTTTACGGTCTGTTTTTTTTGAGATTAATTATCATAAATTTAACGAATAAAAACAATGCAACAATAAAATTAAAAATAAAATTTGATAAAAAGTTTAAAATGAAAAAGTATCGGGTATAATTCTAAGAAGCTAAAATCTATTTGGCTAATAAAAATTAAGGAGCAAAGTATGGGAGAATATTTAGTTTTCATAGGAATATTAATTATTGTCGTTGGATTCGCACTAAAACTAGATGTTTTGGGAATAGTTCTCTTGGCAGGTCTTGCTACAGGTCTTGCAGGAGGTCTTGGATTAACAGGCACTTTGAAAATTATGGGAGAAGGATTTGTAAATAATAGACTGATGAGTTTGTTCTTGATTTCATTCCCTGTTATCGCGATTATGGAACGACACGGACTTAAGGAAAAAGCTAGAGATTTTATTTCCAAGTTCAAAATGGCTAGTGCAGGTTCTGTTTTGTGGATTTACTTGTTCATTAGATGGATAGCTGCTGCGTTTTCTTTAAGACTTGGTGGACACGTTCAATTTATACGTCCATTGATTTTACCAATGGCAGAAGGTGCTGCAAGAAAAAAAGTTGATTTGACAGAAGTAAGACTTGATGAGTTAAAGGGTTTAGCTGCTGCTGTTGAAAACTACGGAAACTTCTACGGACAAAATATATTTCCATTGGCATCTGGTGTACTTTTGATGCAAACTACATTAAAAGATGCAGGATTTCCATTGGAAACTGCAGAAATAGCAAAATGGTCTATATTTGCAGGGGTTAGTATGTTGATTATTGCACTTATACAATGTGCTGTTTTTGAAATGAAACTTAGAAAGGATATAAAAAATGTTTGATTTTTTTGTAGATAATCAGGTTGTTCTTGATGAGATAGCATACATCTTATGTGGAATTATCTGCATAATGACTGGTATCCGTGCAAGATTCAACAAGGAAGCAAAGATAGGTACAATGCTTTTCTGGATATTATTGGGAGTATTATTTGCTGGGGGAGGATTCTTGGTTAGAAATGTAGAATCCGGTGGAATAATTGTAGGTGTTATACTTTTATTATTGGGAGTATTATCAATTGCAAATCAAATCAAACCAGCAGAATTTAAGGAATTAACTGAAGAAGAGAGAATGAAAAATGCTGAAAAAGTTGGAGGCAAGATTTTTATTCCAGCTTTAGTAATGGGAATTAGTGCGATGTTATTATCGCAATTGAAATCTTTTAAGATTCCATTGAAAAACACTGATGGAATATTCTCATTGTCAGCTGCACAAGTTCTTACTATTTCATCATTATTGGCTTTAATTATTGCGATAATAATCGCAAAACCAAAAGCAAAAGAAACAGCTGAGGACACTACTAAAATGTTGATGCAAGTTGGATCTTCATCATTACTACCACAATTATTAGGTGGTTTGGGAGTTATATTTGCATCTGCAGGGGTAGGTAAGCTAATAGGTAGCTTGGCTGCTGGAATTGTAGGAGATGCAGGAGTATTTGCAGCTGCTGTTGCATATATTGTTGGAATGGTTGTATTTACGATGATAATGGGTAATGCATTCGCTGCATTTACTGTTATTACTCTAGGAATTGGTGTTCCACTTTTGATGGCAAAAGGAGCAAATCCTGCTGTTGTAGCATCACTTGGTATGACTGCTGGATACTGCGGTACTTTAATTACACCAATGGCAGCAAACTTCAACATAGTTCCTGCTGCAATCTTAGAGATGAAAGATAAAAACGGAGTTATTAAGGCGCAACTTCCAGTCGCTTTAGCTCTTGTAGTTGTTCATGTTGTATTATTAATGATATTAGCATTTTAGGAGGTAATTTATGAAAATTTTAGTTTCAGGTTTTGATCCATTTGGTGGAGAAAAAATCAACCCTGCCATTGAATCAGTTAAGTTATTGCCTGATACAATTAAAGGAAATGAAATAATCAAAATAGAAATTCCTACAGTTATTGGGAAAAGTGTAGACAAATTAAAAGAAAAAATCGCAGAAGTTAAACCAGATGTTGTAATATCAGTCGGACAAGCTGGTGGACGTGAAGACATCACTGTAGAAAGAGTTGCAATCAATGTTGATGATTGTAGAATTAAAGATAACGAAGGAAACCAACCAATCGATGAAAAAATCGCCGAAGATGGTCCTGATGCATATTTGTTGACTCTACCAATAAAAGCAATGGTTGAAAACATAAAATCAGCAAACATTCCAGCATCTGTATCAAACACTGCAGGAACATTCATCTGTAACCACGTTGCATATGGAATGGCTCATTTAAGAGCTACTGAATATCCAAACATGAGAACTGGATTTATTCACATTCCATTTTTGCCGGAACAAGTTTTAAATAAACCACACACTGCTTCAATGAATTTGGATACAATTGCAAAAGCGTTGGAAAAAGCAATTGAAGCTGTAATAGACAATGATGAAGACATCAAAGTTACTGGTGGAAAAACTCATTAAAATATAATCTGATTTAAAATCATAAATAGTTTAAATTGAAGAACTTCGAAACATTTAAAGTTTCGAGGTTCTTTTTTATTTGCAAATGAATTTTCATTTTCGTTTAATCTTGAAAAGATACACGATAAAATGATAAACTATAAGGTAGTTTAAAGGAGAATTTTATGACTAAATACGATAAAATTTTGATTGGATTTTTGTTGTGTTTTTCGGCTGTTTTATTTGTGATTTTAAATTATAATAACGTAAATGCACAAGATAAATACGTTTCAATTCAAGTGAATGGAAAAGAAATCAAACAAATTACACTTCCAATCGATCATTATGATTATAAAATTGATAATAAATACGGTCACAACGTTGTTCATATAAATGGATACAGTGTTGCAATTACTGAATCCGATTGTCCGGACAAGTTGTGTATGCTAAAAGGAAAGATAGATAAACCAGGGGATGTTATTGTTTGTTTGCCGAACAAATTAGTTGTAGAAATTAAGGCTAACAAGCAAAACAAAGATGATATTGATGTGGTGAATTATTGATGAAAAGATTACATATTCCTATTTTAACGGCAGTTGCATTGGTTGTAAGCTTGATTGAGTCAATGATTCCACTTCCAATCGTAATGCCTGGAGCAAAACTTGGGCTCAGCAACATTGTAATATTGACATGTTTAATTGTTTTTGGATTTAGAGATTCTCTTGTAATAGGAATCCTAAAATCATTTTTATTAATGCTAATTACAGGGGCGGTTATAAGCTTTTTCTATTCGTTGGCAGGAGCTGTAAGTTCACTTGTTGTGATGTATTTGGTCAACAAATATTTGAGAAAATATTTTTCGTTGATTGGTGTTAGCTTGTTTGGAGCTTTTATCCATAACCTATCGCAAGTATTGGTGTGTGCAGTTATGTTGAACAATCTTAGAATTTTGGTTTATTTGCCAATTTTGGTGTTTTTGAGTATATTTACAGGTGTATTTGTTGGACTTACTTCAAATTACCTAACAAATGCACTTTCCAAGCAAAAAAATTATTTGTTTAATAACAGGAGATAACAATGAGAGTTAAGGAAATGAATGAGTCCCTAAGACCCAGAGAAAAAATGAAAATCAACGGTATTTCTTCGATGAGCGACGAAGAATTAATGCAAATCATCTTGAAGACTGGAATCAAAGAAGAAGGAGTGGAAATTCTCTCCAAAAGAGTTATTGATTACATTAACGAAAATGATTACAAGGATTTGTGCGTTGAAGAATTGATGAAAATAAAGGGAATTGGGATGGCAAAGGCTACATCAATCTTGGCTGGAATCGAGATAGGAAGAAGACTTGCATTGAGAAAAGCCATGGATAGTTTCAGTCTGAACGATCCTGATAGCGTTGCAGAAATTTTTTGTAACGAGATTGGAAGCTGCGATGTGGAAAACTTCTACGCACTTCTTCTCGATACGAAAAACAGAATAATTTCCAAAGAACTTATCAGCAAAGGTACTATCAATCAATCTATTGTTCATCCAAGAGAAGTTTTCAAATCTGCCATTAAAAAGGGAGCGAATTCGATTATTTTGGTACATAATCATCCTTCAGGTTCCCTTATTCCATCAAATGCGGATATTGAAGTGACAAAAAGGTTGGACAAGGTGGGAGATTTGGTAGGAATACAAGTGTTAGATCATATTATCGTTAGTTCAAACGATAGTTTGAGTATGAGGAAAGGAATGTATTTTTAAATGAAATTATTTAAATTTCAAGAAGAAGGTTTGGGAATTGATTTGGGAACTTCTAATTCCATTATTTCCGATGAAAATGGGAAAATAATAATCAATGAACCTAGCGTTGTTGCTATAGATATAAATAATTATGATATTGTCGCTGTGGGAACTGAAGCGAAAAGTATGATTGGCAAAACTCCAGACAATATCGTAGCAATCAGTCCGATTGAAAACGGAGTTATAGCTGATTTTGAATCCACTGTTAGCATGCTTTCGTATTTTATTAAAAAAGCGAGACCAAATTTTTCGGTTTTCCAACCGGAAGTTTGTGTATCGGTGTCTGCATCTTTGACAGATGTTGAAAGAAGAAGCGTGGAAGATTTGGCGTTAAATGCTGGAGCGAGAAGTGTAAAATTGGTTGAAGAAAACATCGCATCTCTAAAAGGATTGGGTGTTGATGTGGAAGAGCCAACGGGACACATTATTTTAAATATTGGTGCGGGAACAATTGAAGCTTCCGTGATTAGTTTAGGTGGAATTGTGACAAGTTACTGCATCAAAAGCGGTGGAGAAGATATTGACCAAGAAATAAAACAAATTTTGAAGAAGAAATTTGGAGTTAATATTGGAATTTCGACGGCAGAAGCGATTAAGTTTAAGATTGCGACATTGAATTCTGACAGGGAAAATAACACGATGATTGTCGGGGGAACTGATGTGATATCGACGATGCCAAAATCTGTTGAGATTAGGGCGAAGGATATTACGCCTGCAATTGTGCCGATAGCAGACATGTGCATCGAAGCTTTGAGAAAAGTTTTGGAGAAAACTCCGCCAGATATTGCAAACGACATTATCGCTGAAGGAATCTACATTGTTGGTGGAGTAAGCCTTATCGACTACATTCACGAATATATTACAAATGTTTTGGGAATCAAGGTATTGAAAGTGGAATCCGCGTTAGATTGCACGGGAATTGGAATTGGCAAATTCTTAAAGAAGGGAGACAAATAATTGGCTAAGTTTGGATATAATAAAAAGCTTAGAAAACAAGTTTTTTTCTTCGTAGTGACATTGTCTCTCATATTAACGATTACAATATCGAACCACAATAAAAGCTACATGTCTATCGGAGAAAACGCGATAGGAACAGTGATTACTCCCGTAAACAAAGTGTTTTATGTAATAGGTTCCAAATTCAAAGAGTCGGTTCACTATATTTTTGGAACAAAAAAAATGCGTGAAGATAATCAAAGATTAATTGTAGAAAATGCAAAACTACGAAAAAACGTAGATAATTTGAACAAAGTTATAAGTGACAAGAGATATTTGCAAGAAGAATACGAACTTTTGAGTAAAGATAGAACAATAAAAACAAAAGCTTTCATAACAGGAAAAGATCCGGGAAATATTTTTACAAGATTTAGTATAGATAAAGGTTCCATGGACAAAATAAAAAAAGGTGACATCGTGATTGAGGCTGTGTCCTCAAATGATGGAATCGAAAAAGGTTTGGTTGGAGTTGTAACAGAAGTTGGACTTAACCACAGCAAAGTGGACACTATTATGAACAGCGGAAACAATGTTGGATTTAGGCTTGCAAAAAGCGAAGACGTTGGGATTTTGAACGAAAAAGAAAAAGATATTCTCAAAGGATATATGTACGATTCTAATGCCGATGTAAAAGTTGGAGATGTTTTGACAACATCAGGACTTGGAGGAGTGTATCCAAGAGACATCAAAATCGGAGAAGTGACAGAAGTTATTAAAACAAAGGATAATTTCACTAAAATTGTCAAATGTAAATCCCAAATCAACTTCAACAATATGTACCGCGTTCTTATAGTTGATGGACAAGGAGTGAATTAGATGAACAAATTAAAAATATTTTTGATAGTTTTGTTGGACATCGTAATCCAAGCTACACTTCTTTCCAGAATTTCTGTGTTCAACGTGTACACGAATATTTCCATACCGATAGTTGTGTTGCTATCCATTGGATTTGGCGCATACACAGGCTCATTAAACGGCATGATAATTGGGCTAATTGAAGATGCGATATTCAGCCCAGTTATTGGAGTGAGAGCATTGATTTATTTTACATCGGGATTTTTGATTGGAAATAGCGAAGCTGGGATTAACAAAGAAGACCCAAGAAGTGGTATGATACTAACATTTTTTGCGACTTTGTATTACACTCTTGTTCATTATTTCGTACTCTACATTACAGGAAATGGATTCAATAAAGCTTATTTAAAAGGACCGATTTTAATTGAAATGATTTTAAATGTTCTATTGTCTTATGTTTTGTTCAAATTGTTCAAAAAGATATTTAAATTTCCAAAATTTAAGTTTATTTGAGGTACACAATGAAGAAATTTGACAATAAATTTTTGAAAAAACTCGAAAAATACGACAGATATACGATAATTATTGTGATATTGGCTGTGATGATGACTATACTAACTTTGAAATTAATGCATTTGACATTGATTAGGGGTAATTATTACAGAGATATCGCAAAAAACAACCGACTTAGAGAAATCAAAATCCCTGCTCCAAGGGGAAATATTTACGATAGAAATGGAGAATTATTAGCTACAACAAAAAATGTGTACGTAGCGAATTTGTACAAAGACCAAATCAAACAGATGAAAATAGACGACAGCAATGATTGTTTGTTGAATTTGTCTAGAATTTTGGAAAAAGATGGGTCGATGAATACGGAAGAATTTCCAATAGCACTTAATGATTTTACTTATAGAAATACAGACGATTATTTGAAAGAAGACAAATCTCCTGTGGATAAGGTAGCAACCATTGTTATGGAAAAAAACATCATGCAAGGTTTAATCGACAAGACTTATACACAAGAAACCAACCAAGGAATTTACAAGAAAACAGTCTTCGATTATTGTTTGAATGCACTTCGTTCAAAAGGTTTAGCACTGAAACTGGACCGCAAGGATAAAACGAAGTTTGATGTAAATGACAAGGAAACCGTAAAATTATTAAAAAAACACGGATTAAAAGAAACTACAGATGTCAATGCTGCGATTTCTACAATAATTCAAAAAGACAAATCGATTATTAGAAAACTTTTGAATGACAGTGTAATAAGGTCGATGGTTTACAAAGAACTGGAAAATAATAATCTTCAAGGCAATATCGTTCTAAAAGATATGGAACTTAAAGATAACCAAAAACTTTTAGAGAAAAAAGTTGAAATGATGAAGCTATCCAGTAAAATTGATTTTAAAACAGAAGCTGCAGATGATTTTGTCAATATCGTAAAAGATAACACGATGATTGAGCTTTTGAAAAAAGTTGATGTAGAAGATGGTAAAACGACAGTTGTGTTGGAAAAAGCACTCAATTTATTGAAGAAAAATGGTATTAATTCAAATGTTGAGTTCAGTTTGAATGAAAAAGACAAACAAAACCCAAAAGTCACAGCTAAGTTTAAAACAGAAAGCAAAAAATCGACAGACCCATACAAACACGTCGCAGATTTGTTGAATTCTAATAATTTATCGTTTAAGTTCATAACAGATGATGAAATTAAACTTATAGCTCAAACAGTAAACACAGAAAATAACATCAATCCTTCAATCAGTGTTAATGATTGGAAGTACATTTATCAAAAAAACATGGAAGACTTTTTCAAAAGTTATAATAAGGAAATAAATTCAGATGTTAAACTTCTTTACGAAGAAATTTTGAAGAAAAACAAATGTGAAAAGTTTTCGAAATACGATGCGTATAACATTGTAAGTATTTACAATCAATTAAAAAACAAAGGACAAAAAGGTTATGAGCCAATTGCTCTTAGCTACAATTTGACGGAAGAATCTGTAAGTAGTATTGAAGAAAGATTTGGGAAAAACCAAGGTATCGAAGTGGCTACAAGGCCTGTTAGATATTATCCAAATGGCGAAGAATTAAGCCATGTTTTAGGATATATCGGTAAGATTTCTACTGAAAAAGAAATCGAAAAATACGTCAAACAAAAAGGCTACAGCAAGGATGCTTTGATAGGAAAAACTGGAATTGAAGAAAGCAAAGAGGACGCTTTAAAAGGACAAGATGGTTCGTTGAGAGTTATGGTCGACAGCAAAGGAAACAGAACCGAAACTTTGTCTGAGAAAAAAGCAATTCCTGGAGACAATGTTTATTTGAGTATTGATACCAATGTTCAACGAAAAGCTGAAGAATCTTTGAAAAAATCAATCAAAGCTGTAAGCACAGGTGGAAATTATGAATCTGAATGGGGCGACAAAGCTTTGGCAGGATATAAAAATGCAAAAAGTGGAGCAGCGGTGGCAGTAGATGTTGAGACTGGAGAAATTCTTGCGATGGCATCATTCCCATCCTACAATCCAAATTTATTTTCAACGGGGATTTCACAAACTGATTGGGAAAGTTTACAAGCAGAAAATCCAAAAGACCCAATCTCTCCAAGACCTTTGTACAATATTCCTATGCAAGCAGCGATGCAACCTGGTTCGATTTTCAAACTGAACACTTCACTTACAGCATTAGAGGGAGGATTTGATCCTTATCACGAAATAAAATGCGGTGGATATGTCGATGTAGGTGGTTCGATTTTCGGTTGCTGGATATGGAATGAACACAAAGGAACTCACGGAAATGAAAATGTAATGAAAGCTCTTAGAGACAGCTGTAACTACTATTATTATTCATTAGCGTTAGGTAAAGATCAAAGACGAGGAATAGATTTGGGATACCAATTGAGCATTGATGATTTGGTAAGTACTGCAAGAAAGCTAGGACTTGGAAGTAAAACTGGAATTGATATCAACATTCCAACTGAAAATGCTGGAACAGTTCCAGATCCATTGATAAAAGAAAATAACTTCAAGACTGTATTCAGAAGATTTTTGGAAAAAAATGCAGACAAATACGTCAAAGAAGGAGAAGTGTTCACAGCTAAAGAAATGAAATCTAAAATCGACCAAATAATGTTGCTTGCCGATGACAAAGAACTTCAAACTAGAAACAACATCATAAAGACATTAGACTGTTTGGGATTTGATGCAGAAAAGAAATTAGATGGAGAGAGAAATTCATTTGCTGATAAGATAAAATTCGATTATTTAAGTCAGTCTAAGTGGAACATCGGAGATATGCTAAACGTAGTTATTGGTCAAGGACAAAACGCATATACTCCATTGCAAATGGCAAGATACATATCGGCTTTTGCAAACAATGGATATTTGAACAAATTATCACTTGTGAACGAAGTAAAATCGAATGATAATTCGACATCGCTTTTTAAAAACGAAAAGAAAAGTGAAAGAATTAAATTGAAAAACTACGAAAATTTGGAATATATCAGAAAAGGACTTCATTTGTCTACGACTGAAGGATACGAAAAGAACACCTTCAAAAATTTCCCTGTTTCTGCAGGTGTAAAAACGGGAACGGCACAAGTAGGTGTGAATCCAGTTACTGGAGAAACTTATGACAACCATGCGTGGATGATAGGATTTGCTCCAGTTGAAAATCCTAAAGTTGCAGTGGTTACAGTTATTATGCAAGGTGGAACGAGCACGAACAACGGACCTATGACTAGAGATATCATGGCAGAAGCGTTGAAATTAAAACACGAAAAAGATAAAGAACAAGAAAATACTGAGAGTGAGAATGATATGTATGAAAACAGTACTCGTTAATTCACAATTACAAAAAAAGGCTTTGTTGGTACAAAGCCTTTGTAATTTATTAGACGGAAAAATATTAATAATAAATTCAGAACAATCGAGAGACATTGAATATGCACTAGGAGTTGAAGACTACTGTGTGTATGACACATTAGATGTGTTAAATAAAATAGTAGATTACAAAAAAGCAATGGTCAAAATCAAAGATGATAAATACATCATCCCAGCAACAATAAAACCAGACAAGTATTCTCCTACTAAGACAGATTACGAAGATTTGTTAAATCAAGTAGATGAATTTGATATTGTGGTATTTACTGAAGATATCAAGATTGATTTTGATGAAGAAATAATGTGGGGAGATGGGAGAAAATCCCTTGCTACAAAACTATATCAAATTACAGATTCCTCAACAAAAAGAAAACAAGAATACAAATTCATCGGGAAGTTAGAATTTACGAAAGAATATGAGAAGAAAATCAACTCTTATTCTGAAGATGTAGATGAAAAATTAAAAGAGATAATCGACAATTACAAACAAAACAAAGAAGCGAAAATAGGACTACTAGATAGGATATTTAACAGATGAAATACCTATTTATAGATAAAAACACATGGGGATACTACGACGATGAGCTGAAATTATTGGGAGATTATAATAGTGAACTTGGGAACATTTATGTTGCCAAAATCACAAAATACGACAAAAAGCTTGATGCGTTCTTCATAGAATACGACAAGAAAAAAACAGGGTTTCTCAATAACACAAAATTTACAAATAATTTAAAGCCATCAGATGAAATACTCGTTCAAATGACAAAAGAGTCGATAGATGACAAATATCCCAAGTTTACAACGAAAATTACGATTGAAACCGAAAATTTGGAATATATACAAAGCGATAAATTGATTTTTGAAGGAAAACAAAAATTCAAAGATATCGATGATTTCAAACAAAAATACGAATTCACAGGAATCGTAAAGGAAAATTTTTTCAAACAAGAAGAAACATTTCAAGACAAAGAAATGAATTTTATCATTAACAAATTAAAATACATCGACAAAGAAAAGAATTTTCTTCCTATTCCGAAACTTTTATACAGAAATAATCCAGTGGATAAAATTATCCAAAAAGAAAATGTGGATTATTTGATAACCAATGATAAAATAGTTTATAGGCAATACAAGGAAATATTAAATGTAAAATTTGATGAAAATTACGATTATATCTATGATAATTTGATAAGTCGTGATATAATAGATAAAAATTCAGATACAATAAAACTGGAAAATAACGCAGAGATTGTCATTCAAAAAACTGAGGCGATGTGGGTTGTAGATGTGAATTCAGCTCAAATGGTTATGAATGAGGATTATTTTCATGAATTAAACACAAAAGCATTGAAGAAAATCCACCAAATGATTTATTTAAAGAAGATGGTGGGGATGGTTATTGTGGATTGCGTCAGAGAAAAGGACAACGAAAAGTTATCAGATTTTATTGCAAATGAATTTTTGGAGCCGAATATAAAATTTCACGGATTTAGCAATTTAAATCTATTAGAATTCACAGTAAAACTTGACAATTAAGTAAAATTACTGTACAATTATTTGGTGTGTAACCGCTCGAATCGGGTTTTCAAACTTCAAAAGTACCTTGATTTGGCGAGTCTTAAAAATGAGGAGGTGCACTAAATGTTCGCAATTATTAAAACTGGTGGAAAACAATACAAAGTTTCTGAAGGAGATGTCATTAAAGTTGAAAAAATCGAAGCTCAATCAGGAGATAAAATCGAATTTGATCAAGTATTAATGGTAGCAGGAGACGATGTTAAAGTTGGAAGCCCTGTAGTAGAAGGAGCTAAGGTTTCAGCAGAAGTTTTGGATCAAAAGAAAGACAAAAAAGTTGTTATCTACAAATTCAAAGCTAAGAAAAACTACAGAAAGAAAAAAGGTCACAGACAACCATATACATTAGTTAAAATCGAAAAAATTGATGCTTAATGGTAACTGTCGATATTTTTAGAAAAGACAAAAAAATTGTAAAAGTCAATTCATCTGGTCATGCTGATCATGGATCCTATGGAAATGATGTTGTATGCAGTGCTATCAGTGTGTATCTGATAAATACTGTGAACACATTCACTGAAATACTTAAGCTTGACTGTGATAAGGTTCAATTTCATTTTGAAAGCGGAGATGCTTTCTTTGAAATTAACTACGACTTACTAAATGAGACTGAAATGATTCAGGTGGATATATTGATGAAATCATTAGTATTCGCGCTGGAATCAATACGAAACGAAAATATAAAACACTTGAAAATTAACTATCGGGAGGTGTAATGATGATAAAATTAGATTTACAATTATTCTCTAGTAAAAAGGGAGTAAGTTCTACTAAGAACGGTCGTGATTCCGAATCCAAAAGATTAGGAACTAAAAAAGGTGACGGCCAATTCGTTCTAGCTGGTAACATCTTAGTTAGACAAAGAGGAACAAAAATACATCCAGGCAACAACGTTGGAAAGGGTGGAGACGATACACTTTTCACTAAAATTGACGGAGTAGTTAAGTTCGAAAGAATTGGTAAAAACAGAAAGCAAGTTTCTGTATATCCAAAAGAAGCTTAATTTTTTAGCAACACCTTTGGTATGATTATAAACCGGATTTCCTTTTTATAATCATCGGGTGTTGCTTTTTTAGTGGAAAATAATGTAAACTTACAAGTATAGTGAGCATTAATAAAGAGGTGAAAAATGTTTATAGATGTAGCGAAAATAGAACTTAAGGCTGGAAAAGGTGGAGACGGTTCTGTTGCATTTAGAAGAGAAAAATACGAACCATCAGGAGGCCCTGCAGGCGGCGACGGCGGAGATGGCGGTAGTATTATAATTGTCGGCGACAAAGACATCAAAACTTTGATGGATTATAGTTATCGATCCATTTATAAAGCAGAAAGTGGCGGCGACGGCAGAAACAAAAAACAATTTGGTAAAAAAGGTGAAGATTTAATACTTAAAGTTCCAGTTGGAACTTTGGTTAAAGATTACGATACAGATACGGTTATCTATGATGTAAAGCACGATAAGGAAGAATTTGTAGTTTGCAAAGGCGGAAAAGGAGGAAAAGGAAATGTTCATTTCAAATCATCTATAAGACAAGCTCCAAGATTTGCAGAGCCTGGAACAAAAGGTGAAGAAAAAACTATTAAATTAGAGTTGAAGCTTTTAGCAGATGTTGGATTAATTGGTCTTCCTAATGTAGGAAAATCTACACTTTTGTCGATAATGTCAAATGCAAGACCTAAGATTGCAAATTATCACTTTACAACACTTGAACCAAACCTTGGAGTGTGCAAAGTTGGAGAAAAAAGTTTCGTGCTTGCAGATATTCCTGGATTAATCGAAGGAGCAAGTGAAGGATTGGGTCTTGGACATGATTTTCTAAAACACATAGAAAGAACGAAAATTTTGGTTCATGTTTTGGATATTTCTGGAAGTGAAGGAAGAAATCCAATCGAAGATTTTGAACTTATCAATAGCGAATTATCTTCGTATAATATCAAATTGAACGACAAGAATATGCTCGTGGTTTTAAATAAAACTGATTTGGGAGCAGAAGATAATATAAAAGAATTTAGAGAAAAATACTCAGACAAAGTTGATGAAATCGTAGAAATAAGCGCAGCGACTACAGAAAATGTCGATAAACTTATGTATTTGATTGCAGATACTTTGGATAGTATTGAAGATGATTATTCTACATTGGATGAGCAATACGTTTACTTTGAAGAAGAAAAAGAACCTGATTTCAAAGTTAGAAGAGAAAACGAAAACTACATCGTGGAAGGTCCGTTGATTGAAAACTTAATTTACAGAACAAACTTTGAGGTGTACGAATCAGTAAATCACTTACAAAAAGTTTTGGAAGATAAAGGAGTTATTCAACAACTAAAAGATTTGGGAATTCAAGATGGAGACAATGTAATTATCGGCGATGTAGAATTTGATTTTTACGAATAGGAGATAATATGATAACACCAAAACAAAGAGCAAAATTAAAGAAGATTTCTCACGGTTATAAACCATTGGTAAACATCGGTAAAGGTGGAATTTCAGAAAATACTTTGAAACAAATCGATGATACTTTGAACAAAAGAGAAGTTATGAAGATAAAAATCCTTAACAATAATTTGGATGATAGAGATATGTTGATCGATGAAATATTGGCAAAACTTGACTGTGAGTTTGTTAGATATATGGGCAACATTCTAACAATTTACAGAGAATCTGAAAATAAGGTAATAGATTTAGATGATTAAAGTCGGAATAATGGGTGGGACTTTTGATCCCATTCATATTGGACATTTGATATTGGCTATGGAAGCTATTAATTACAAAAAACTGGATGAAGTGTGGTTTGTTCCTACAGGAAATCCAAATTTCAAGCAAGACAAAAAGGTAACAGACAAACTAACAAGATATGAAATGGTAAAACTTTCCACACAAGACAACGACAAGTTTAAAGTATGTGATTATGAAATAGAAAAAAGCGGTGTGACGTATTCATGGGAAACTATGAAATATTTCAGAGAAAACTACGAACATGATTTTTATTTCATAATGGGTGAGGATTCACTGATAAGTGTGGAAACTTGGGAGAATGCAGAAGATTTTTTGAAAAACACTAAGATTTTGGCTTGCATTAGAAGACAAGAAGAAAATTCCAAGCTAGATGAAAAAATTTCCGATTTAAAATCAAAGGGATATTTTGTGGAGAAAATTCCCACAAGTTTTATAGATATTTCTTCTACAAAAATCAGAGAAAAGGCAAAATCGAATCAGGATTTTAGGTACTTCATACCAGAAAAAGTTTATGAATACATTGTGAGAAACAAGTTATATGAAAGTTAAAGAAATAGAAAACAATTTGAGTAAAATGCTCAAAAAAACCAGATATGAACACGTTTTGAGAGTGAGGGATAAGGCTATTGAATTGGCAAAACTTCACGAGCTAGACGTTAAAAAAATAGAATTAGCAGCACTTCTTCACGACTGTGCAAAAAACAACGAAGAAATGTATTTGGATAAATACAACGAAGAATTTGAAAATCTTAGAAAGCTAAGGGCGAATAATCCGGATATGGAAAATCCTAAGTTATTGCACTGCTATTTGGGGAGAATTGTCGCAAACAAGGAATACGGTGTGAACGATGAAGAAATTTTGGATGCGATAGAGTTTCACACTACTGGAAGAATAAATATGACTGATTTTGAAAAGGTAATTTACTTGGCAGATAAGACTGAAGATATGAGAAATTACCACGGTGTAGATGAAATCAGAGAATTGTCCAAAATAAATTTGAATAAAGCAATTGTCAAATCACTAGATGATACGATAAAATATCTTATAGAAGGTGGAAGAGAAATATCTATCACTAGCGTAAAAGTTAGAAACAATTTATTGAAGGGAGTATAGATGACTGAATTAGAGTTAGTTCAAAAAGCAATAGACGATAAGATTGGGAAAGATATTGTAACTTTAAAATTAGATTCAGCTGTTGCAGATTATTTTGTTATTGCAACTGCTAACGCACCCAACCATGCACAATCAATAATTGATGAAGTTGAAAAGGTGTGCGATGAAAATAGTTTTGAGATTTTAGGAAAAGAAGGTTACAGCGAAGGTAACTGGATATTACTAGATCTTAATGATATTATAGTACATGTATTTACAGAAGAAGCACGTTCTTTCTACGACATAGAAAGATTGTGGAATTAGGAGGAAAGTATGAAATTTTTACATTCAGAAAAAGCACCTGCTGCAATTGGACCATATTCACAAGCAACATCTGCTAACAAAACAATTTATGTATCAGGACAACTTCCAATCGTAGATGGAGAATTACAAACTGATATAAAAAAGGCAACAAAAGCATCATTAGATAATATTTTACATATTATCGAAACTGAAGGCGGCAAAGTTGAAAACATAGCAAGAGTTGGCGTGTTCATGCAGGATTTATCACAATTTTCTGATATGAACGAAGTTTATGCAGAATTTTTTGGAGAACACAAACCAGCAAGAAGTGCAGTTCAAGTTGCAGCTCTTCCAAAAGGAGCAATAATCGAAATAGAAGCAATTGCTGAATTAGACTAAGAATTTTTCCTCTGAGTAAATTATACTCAGGGGATTTTTTTGTTTAAATCGTGTTAAATTGTTAAGAAATTTTATTAATTCGTTTTAATATCAACAATTATCAAAATTGATACCATTTTGTAACTTTTTATGATATTATGTATGTATATTAGGAGGTTGTATCTATGAAGAACTTAAAAGATATTGCTAAGGTATCGTTTGTTGCACTGTCTGTGTCATTAATGATCTCAACAGGATCTATGGCTCAAACAGAAAATGACAAGAAAGATGTAGAAAACGAGCTTAGTGCCAAATATACATCTATTAGCACACATAATCAAAGTAAGTTGACTAAGAAAGCTAAATTGGGATACGCTAACGTAGACAACTTACAAAACAAAGATAATGGAAATGATGAAGATTTAAAATCTATAGATTCAAATAATGATATTAAGGATACAAAAGATAGTAAAGAAGTTTCAAATTCTACAACTGATGTAAAGGTAGAATCTGATACAGAAGATTCATCTGACAAATTACAAGAAACAAAATCAGACGATAATGATGTGGAAAATGGCTTAAAAAATTCGCCTATAAAAGCCAAAGAATCCGTATCTAAGGAAAACACAGAAGAAATAGAACAAAATTCTGAAGAAAATAAAGCACAAGATGGAGAAGTAAAAGCGTTAAATTCTGCTGGGCAAATAATTCCTTATAGAATTGCAGGTCAAAACAGATACGAATCTGCTGCGCAAATTTCAAGAGAACAATTCACTAATGCTAAGAAGGTTATTGTTGTTAATGCACAAAAATACGCCGATGCATTGAGCGCTACGACTTTGTCTGATGGAAAATATTCTATCTTGTACACTGAAAATGACACACTTCCAACAGCTACAAGAAATGAAATTCAAAGACTTAACCCAATAGAAGTATATCTTCTTGGTGGAAAACAATCCATAAGCGATGGAATTGAAAATATATTGAAAAAATACGCAAATAAAGTTACAAGAATTGCTGGTAAAGACAGATATGAAACAAGCGCAAAGGTTGCAGCTATGAGTAATAAAAAGAACATCGTTATTGCAAGTGGTGAAAACTTCAGCGACCCACTTTACGCATCATCATACGCTTACTCCAACAATGCTAAGATTTTGTTGAGTTCTGGAAAAACTTTGTCCAGAGAAACTAGAGATTATTTGCTTAGAAATAAATCTAGAATTGGAAATGTGACAGTTGTTGGTGGTGATAAATCCATCTCGTCTGCTACAGTTAGATATATTCAATCAGTAACTGGAAAAAATGTCGGAAGAATTAGTGGAAGAAACAGATACGAAGGATCTGTAAAAGTTGCTAATTCTATGAACAAGAGCAAGGTGTTCATAGCAAGTGGTGAAGATTTTGCAGATGCATTGGCTATCAGTCCACTAGCTCAAAAGCTAAATGCACCGATTTTATTGAGTTCAAAAGGTAAATTAGACACAAGTGTTATTGCGTTCTTAAATAATTTCAAAAGTTCGATTAAAGATGTATTTATAGTTGGTGGATATAGAACTATAGACAACAATGTATACGCTACGGTTAAAAATGTCTTAGCAAAGTCAGTTAAAAAACCTGAAACAAAACCACAACCAAAACCACCTGTAGTTAAAGATCAATCAGATATTATTGAAGATAATAAAGCTATTGGTTTACATGATTTTGTTGTGGCAAAATATTCTACAAAGCTATACAATGCTGCAAATAGCTCTGCAAAATCAGTTAGAAACATAAACACTTCAACTGTAATGCAAGTTATAAATATTTTAAATAATGGATGGATGCAATTGGATATAAATGGATTTAAAGGGTATGCAAAAATTGATGATTTTGGAATGTTTAATCCTAACAAATACAGATTAGTATTTCAACAAGGAGCAGATATTTCCAAATTCAACGGCAATGTCAATATGAAACTAGCTAAGCAAAATGGAATGGATTTTGTAATATTAAAAGCTGGTTCTGGATACAGTGGTGAAGATCCAAAATTCCAACAAAACTACAGAAATGCAAAAGCAGCTGGATTAAATGTTGGAGCATATTGGTACTCTTATGCTATGAATGTCGAAGAAGCTAAGGAAGAAGCTGTAAGATACTTGAAGATATTGAAAAACAAGCAATTTGAATATCCAGTATATTTGGATTTTGAAGATTCTTCCCAACTCAGAATTCCATCTAAAACAAAAACAGATATGGCGATTGCATTTATGAGTATTCTCGAAAAGAATGGATACTACACAGGATTGTACAGCTCAGGATATTGGATTAACAACCAATTCGAAAAAAATAGATTGAAAGATTACGATATTTGGATTGCACATTGGCACGTTACAAGTCCTAACTGTTTCACACCAGATTATGGAATGTGGCAATTCACAAATAAATCAAAAATAAAAGGCGTTCCAGATACTGGAGAAGGCGGAGTAGATATGAACTATTCCTACAAAAACTATCCAAAGATTATCAAAAATGCCAAACTAAATAATTTTTAAATTAGAGCTCCGTAAAGAGCTCTTTTTTTAATGTGTATAATTTACAAAAAATATGGTATATGGTAAAATTTGAGTTAGTTAAAAGGAGTGAATGATATGAAATTAGGTATTGTGGGGCTTCCAAATGTAGGAAAGTCAACACTTTTTAATGCGATAACAAAAGCAGGTGCAGAAATGGCAAACTATCCATTCTGTACGATAGATCCTAACATCGGACTTGTTAATGTTCCTGATGAAAGAGTGTATAAATTAGCAGAACTTTTTAATTCCAAAAAAATTATTCCAGCAACTATTGAATTTTACGATATTGCAGGTCTTGTAAAAGGTGCAAGCAAGGGTGAAGGTTTAGGAAATAAGTTTTTGGAAAACATCAGGGAATCCGATGCGATTGTAGAAGTTCTAAGATGCTTTGAAGATGAAAATATAGTTCACGTTGATGGTTCAGTTGACCCACTTAGAGATATTGAAACTATAAATTACGAACTTATTTTATCCGATTTGGAAATGGTTGAAAGAAGATTAGAAAAATCCAGAAAAGCTTTGAAAGGTAATAAGGATTTGAAAGAAGAAGTAGATCTTCTTGAAAAAATCTACGACGTTTTATCAGAAGGAAAATCAATCAGAATTTTAGATTTGGATGAAGATGAAATGAAACTTATGAGAAGCTTCAATCTTTTGAGTGTAAAGCCAATAATTTACGTGTGCAATGTTAGTGAAGATGAAGTAGCAGATGCTTACGAAAACAACGAAATGGTTCAAAAAGTAAAAGATTTTGCCAAATCAGAAGATGCAAAAGTAGTTGTAATCTCTGCGCAAATTGAATCGGAAATTTCTGCGTTGGATAGCGAAGAAGACAAGAAGGAATTTTTGGAAGCAATTGGTCTTGAAAAATCAGGAATTGATGATTTGATTACACAAAGTTACGATTTGCTTGGACTTATGAGCTTCTTGACAACTGGTGAAGATGAAACTCGTGCATGGACTATCAAGAAAAATACTCCTGCAGTACAAGCAGCTGGTAAAATCCACACAGATATTCAAAGAGGATTCATCAGAGCAGAAATCGTAAATTACGATGATTTGATCGAATTAAAATCTATGCCTGCAGTCAGAGAAAAAGGTCTTATGAGATTGGAAGGCAAAGACTACTTGATGCAAGATGGAGATGTAGTTCATTTTAGATTTAATGTTTAGAATTTCGATTAAAATTGAATTAAAAACAAAAAACATTTTTCAAACTAGGTATTAATTTACCTAGTTTTTTGTTAGCCATTTGCTTTTTGTCCTCCTTTATAGTATAATTTTTATAAGTTAAAGGGTGGTTAGGACATTAATGTCCTAACCTTATTAACAAATCAATCAAAATCAATATAGTTGTTATCAGCTCAATTATTGCCGTAATTAAGTTAGTAATATTTTGACTATTTGATTTTGATTTTTTTGTTGTCTTTTTATGCTTACGCATTCAACTCACCACCTTTTTAATTGTGATGTGTGGTTGAATATAAGATATTCCTTTAACTAACGCTTATCAATAGGTGTTACATATTGATAAGCGTTTTTACTTTTTATCGTTTTTTAATCGCTCATCTATCCATGTTTTAACTAAATCTATATCCTCAACGGTAGAAGTCTTTAATATGAAATTTTTTGTAATTGATTTTTTATTAATATAATTTTTTTGTCCTTGTTTGCATTGTCCCACTTTGCGTTAGCTCTTCTTTGCGCCTCAGTTGTTTTGTATTCTTTTTTATTATCCATTTGTTTTTTAACTCCCTTTATAATATAATTTATAAAAAAGGAGGGAGGAGCAGTCTCCCGCCTTTAAAAGCTGTTACAAGCTATCACCTTGTAACTTGGATTTACGAAAGATTGAATTTTTATTTTAATAAACTTTCAATCTTTTTTATTGTGTTTTCAGATACGTTATCATCTTTTAAAATTTGTATTATTAATTTTAATACTGCGTTAAATTGTTCGTTTGTCATTCTACTCATGATTTTCTCCTTTGTTTGACTTATATTTTACTGTTAAATTCCCTATTCTATATGATTATATCACACGCTAAGTACTACAAAGTGTCAAGTATTTTTTATTTTATATTTCATCAAGAATTTACATTATTATTTCTATACTTAGTTAGTATTTATACACATAATTACACAAATTGTATTAGTTTTTTTATTTTAAAACTAAAAAAGAAATGAGTGATCATGTATTTTGCAATGTCTACAGTGGTTTGATGATTTTTAAAGTATTGAAAAACTAATTGTGATATAATTATTATGACTACGAGGAGGTAATTTATGATTACAGAAAGATTAGAAAAGCTAAGAAAAAAAATGAGCGAAAGAAATATCGATGCGTATGTTGTGTTATCGAGCGATCCTCATACATCTGAATATTTAGCAGATTATTATAAGACTAGAAAATATATTACTGGATTTAGTGGTAGTGCAGGAACTGCTGTAATTTTGAAGAAAAAAGCGGCTTTGTTTACTGATGGAAGATATTTTATTCAAGCTGCTAAGGAACTTGAAGGGTCTACTGTAGAATTGATGAAGATGGGTGAACCTGGGGTTCCAACTTTAATTGAATATTTGAATGAAAATGTCGGCGAATGTGGGAAAATAGGAGTTGATGGTCTTACTTTGGACTACAATGATTATTATCAATGGTTGGAAAATCTTGGCGATAGAATGATAATCACTGATGTGGATTTTGTTGGTGATATCTGGGAAGATCGTCCAGAAAAACCAAATTCAAAGGCTTATGCATTTGATGTAAAATATTGTGGCAAGGATACTAAGACAAAATTAAAAGAGCTAAGATATTTTATGGATTCTAACGATTGTGATTACAATTTTATAGGCTCTTTGGATGATATTTGCTACCTTTACAATATTAGAGGTAACGATGTTTTGTACAATCCTGTTATCATAAGTTATGCATTGGTTGGAAAAGATTTTGCTAATTTGTACATTGATGATGAAAAAATCGACGATGATTTGATTGAATTATTAAAAGAACAAGGTGTTACTGTAAAAGCTTACGAAAAAGTCTTCGAAGATTTGAGTGAACTTCCTGGTAAGAGCGTTTTGTTCTTGGATCCTTCTAAGACAAATGTAAGAATTTACAATTCAATTAATTCAAATATTAGAATTTCAAAAGGAATTCAACCTACAACTTTGATGAAAGCTCATAAGAATGAAACAGAAATTAAAAATCAAAAGAATGCTTACATCAAAGACGGCGTTGCGTTGGTTAAGTTTTTCAATTGGGTAGAAACAGGTACTCCAACTGGAAATGTTACTGAAATGAGTGCAGCAGATAAGTTGAGATATTTCAGAGAACAAGGCGATTTGTTCATGGATTTAAGTTTCGGTACTATATCGGCATATGGAGAAAATGCGGCACTTCCTCATTACGAACCATCAGTTGATCATCCAGTGACTTTACAACCGAAGGGATTGTACTTGGTTGATAGTGGTGCGCAATATTTGGATGGAACTACTGATATTACTCGTACGGTTGCTCTTGGTGAATTGACTGATGATGAAAAACTACACTATACTTTAACATTAAAATCACACATCAATTTGATGACTACAATCTTCCCTAAAGAAACAAAATCGTCAAGCTTAGATCCAATTGCAAGAAGACCTATTTGGCAAGAAATGTTGGATTTCAGACACGGCACAGGTCACGGTGTGGGATTCTACCTTGGTGTTCACGAAGGACCACAAAGAATAGCATCAGTAAATAACGATATCGACATGGACGAAGGAATGGTTACAAGCGATGAACCAGGAATTTACATCGAAGGTTCACACGGAATTAGAATAGAAAATATTATGCACTGCATTAAAGTTGGAGAATCTGAATTTGGAGAATTCTTGGGATTTGAATCATTGTCTATTTGTCCAATTGACACAAGACCTGTTATCAAAGAAAAATTACTTCCTTTCGAATTAGAATGGTTGAACAATTACAATAAAGAATGCTACGAAAAATTATCACCATACTTGGAAGGATCTGACTTAGAATATCTTGAACAACAAACAAAAGCAATATAGAAATGTTTGATATAAAAAAAGAACTGCAAAAAGTACCTCACAAACCAGGCGTGTACATTATGCACGATAAAAACGACGAGATAATCTACGTTGGCAAGGCGATTGATTTGAGAAGACGTGTGGGTCAATATTTCGATTCATCAAAAAAACTTGCAAAGGTCGCTGCAATGGTAAGTCACGTAGAATATTTTGAATATATTATCGTGAATAATGAATGTGAAGCTTTGGTTCTGGAATCAAACTTAATCAAGAAAAACAGCCCGAAATACAACATCGTTTTAAGAGACGATAAGCAATATCCATACATCAAAATCACGAACGAAAAGTTTCCAAGAGTTTTGAAAACTAGACGTGTTTTGAAGGATAAGGCGAAGTATTTTGGGCCTTTTCCTAATGCTTATGCAGTTAATGATATTATAGATTTAATTCATGAAACGTACAAAATCAGAACGTGTAATTTGAATTTTGATAAGGGTCAAAAGCTTAAGAGACCTTGTTTGAATTATTATATCAATCGTTGTGACGGAATGTGCGTCTACGATGTTGACGAAGAAGATTACAACAAAGAATTGTTAGAAGTGGAAAATTTCTTGAATGGTCGTGAAGATGACTTGACTAAGAAATTGACCGATAAAATGATGGCTGCATCCAAGAATTTGAACTTTGAATTGGCAGCGAAACTCAGAGATTCTATCACAAATATTCAAGTGATTTTGGAAAAACAAAACATCACCAACACAAAAGGATTGGACTTGGATATGATATCCATGGCGAGAGAAGCGGAGACTGTATGCGTTCAAGTATTTTTCATGAGAAATGGTAAAATTATTGAAAGACAACATTTCATTATCGACAATAAATACGAAGAATCAAACGAACACATTGTAGGAGAATTTTTCAAACAATTCTACATTGATTTGACTTACGTTCCGAAACAAATCCTAACCGATATTGAAATCGAAGACAGAGAGCTTATCGAAGAAATGCTAACTGAGAAAAAAGGTTCCAAGGTCGAAATCAAAATTCCTAAAAGAGGTAACAAGACTGACCTCTTGGAAATGGTTCGAATAAACGCAAAGGAAGGACTGGACAAATACATTTCCAGACATTTGAAAAGAGAACGTAATCGTGAGAATGCAATCTTAGATTTGCAAGATATCACAGGGGTTAAACCAATTAATATAATTGAATGCTACGATATTTCCAACACAAGTGGCGTGGATTCTGTGGGAAGTATGATTGTGTTCAAAAACGGGGCTAAATCTTCCAAAGATTATCGTAAATTTAAAATAAAAACTGTAGAAGGTGCCGATGATTATGCATCGCACAGGGAAGTATTGACGAGAAGATTCAGAAGACTTTTGGATTCTGATAAAAAAGACAACAGCTTTGACGAAATGCCTTCTATTATTTTGATGGATGGTGGCAAAGGTCAAGTCAACATCGCAAAAGAAGTGTTGAACGAATTCAACTTGGATATTCCAGTTCTAGGACTTGTAAAAGATGATAAGCATAGGACGCGTGGAATAATTTACGAAAACGACGAAATCAGATTGAAAGTGAACACTCCTTTGTATAGATTATTGTTTGCGATTCAAGAAGAAACACATAGATTTGCAATCAATTATCACAGAAAACTTCACGAAAAAAACTTCAAGAAATCTGAATTGGACAATATAGCTTTAATCGGAGAAAAAAGGAAAAAAGCTTTGATGAAACATTTTAAAACTCTTGACAGAATAAAAAAAGCCAGTGTAGAAGAGCTTTGCGAAGTTGATGGAATGAATGAAAAAGCAGCAGAAAATATAGTAAATTATTTTAAGCAATAATTTGCTATATTTTTTATTGTAAAGAAATATTGATTGATGGTAATATATAAGGTAGTGAAGGATGGATGTTTTATGACAAGAAAAAATTCTACTTTAATTAAAATGATAATGCTTTCAATATTTGTCGCAATAGGAGTTGTGATATCTCCAATTTTGAGAGTTGTTGGATTTTGTCCAACACAACATTTTGTTAATATAGTGTGTGCGGTATTTTTGGGACCATGGTATGCACTTTTGTGTGCGACGTTGATTGGGATAATCAGAATGTCACTAATGGCAATTCCACCGTTAGCATTGACTGGAGCTGTGTTTGGGGCGTTTTTGTCGGGAGTTTTGTATAAAAGAACGAACAAATTAATTATGGCTTGTATTGGAGAAGTTATTGGAACAGGAATAATAGGATCGATTGTAAGCGTTCCTGTTATGAAGTTTTTCTTCGGAAAAAGCAATTTGACTTTGTTTTTCTACACGCCATCATTTGTGCTGGCGACTTTAATGGGAGCGACTGTAGCATTTGCATTTTTAAAGGCTATGCAAAAAAATAAAATGCTAGATAAATTAAAGGACAGTATCAATGGATAATTTAATACAAAAAATGTCAGAGATTTACTCTGATTTGTACAACAGTAATAATCTGATTCATTGCCTTACTAATGCTATTTCAATCAATGATATGGCAAACGCTGTACTAAGTATAGGCCAAAGTCCATTTATGGCAGATAATCCACGAGAAGTCGAAGATGTTACGAAAAATTCTGATTCTTTGTTGGTAAATTTAGGAAATATTACGGATTATAGAATAGAATCAATCAAAAAATCCATACGAATTGCAAATGAAAACAACATTCCAATTACATTTGATTTGGTTGGGGTGAGTGCGTCAAGATTAAGGCTTGATTTCACACTAGAAATCTTGCAAAAATACACAATAACTTGCATAAAAGGAAATTACAGCGAGATAAAATCACTGGTTATTAAAGATTTAAGTACAAAAGGTGTGGATTCAAGAAAGCTTGAAGTAGACGATGTGATTGATTATTGTAATAATTTGCATGAAAAGTACCATTCAATCGTTGTGGCAACAGGGCATACGGATATTGTGTGTTCAGATGAGATTTATCTGCTTAATAATGGCGATGAAAGGCTTTCAAAAATCACTGCGACAGGTTGTGTTGTAGGAAGTTTGATAGCGTGTACACTTAGCGTATCCCAATCGATAGAAGCATGTGTTCTAGGAGTTACTATGATGAATATTAGCTGTGAAATGGTGGATAAAAGTGTTGGACTTAGTTCTTTCAAAATCGGTTTGTACGATAATTTATCCAAAATAAAATGGGAGCAAATAAAGGAGAATATAAATGCGAGAAAAATTGAATCTTAGCTTGTACTTGGTTACTGATAGGACGAATGTTAAAGATGAGGAAGATTTTTTAACAAAGATTGAAGAATCACTCAAAGGTGGAGTAACATTGGTACAACTTAGGGAGAAAAATATCTCTACAAGAGAATACATAGACTTGGCGAAAAAAGTGAAGGTAATTTGTGACAAGTTTGATGTGCCGCTTTTAATTGACGACAGAATTGACGTTTGCTTGGCAAGCGAGTGTGCAGGAGTTCATCTTGGAGATGAAGACATGGAAATAAAAGATGCAAGAAGAATTCTTGGAGATAATTACATTATTGGTGCAACTTCTAAAAGTGTTGCCAGAGCTATACAATGTGAAAAAGAAGGCGCAGATTATCTTGGAGTCGGGGCTATTTATCCGACAAAAACCCATGTTAAAACGAAAATAACATCGGTTGAAACTCTAAGAGACATCAACAATAGCATAAGCATAAAAACTGTCGCTATTGGAGGTTTAAATGAGGATAAGATAGATGTATTAAAAAACAGTGGTGCAAGTGGGATAGCAGTCGTAAGAGCATTGATGAATGACGACATTCCACAAGAAAAAGCACACAGATTATTAGAAAAATCAAAACAAATTTTAGAATTGAGGTAATTATGAAAAACAAATTTAAATTAGTATTGTTAGTTATGGTGTTGATGTTGGTTATGGTATCTTGCAAAAAAGCAAATCCAATAACACTTCCAAACGCCAATGATTCACAAGTAATCACAGTTACAAAAATCGAAGAAAACAAGGAAGGACCAACGGCATCCATCACTTCGAAAAAAGATATCGTAGACACAATTAAATTGATAAAAGAAAAAGCAAAACCAACTAGTAAAAAATCAAACAATGATACACCTGCGAATACAAAAGATTTTAGAAAAATGGAAATCTACTACGAAAAAGACGAAAAAATAACGTTGTATTTGTATCAAAACAAAAAATACTACATTGAAAAACCATACGAAGGAGTGTGGGAAATCGACAAGGATACGTTTAACAAATTAATCGGTGCAATGTAGTTTTATCGTAGAAATTTATTGTGTAGATAAACCATCATACACGAATATCTAGACTTCAAAAATTGTTGATTTCTAAATCTCAAAATCCTAAAATTGCAAACTCGTTTCACTCAAACAGTGCAATTTTTAACGGATTTCTCGATTTGAAATCAAATCAATTTTTTCCGTATGATATTCTTAGTATGATTGGTTTACTACTAAATACGAGTAATGATTTAGAGTGCATTTCGATGCGCTCTTTTTTCTTTGAAAAAATATTGCATCTGTGTCTAATCTGTATTATAATAAGTAACACAAGGAGGACAGAATGATTAACATAAATACGACGAGTGATGTTCCGATTTACACTCAAATTCGAAACGAAATTATCAGAGAAATTGCTAGTGGAAATTTGCAAAATGGCGACGAACTTCCTTCTGTTAGACAATTTGCAAATGATTTGGGAATAAATCCTATGACGATTAGCAAGGCTTACAATATTTTGAAGGACGAAAAAATAATTGTAATAGATAGAAGAGTTGGGGCGAAGATTTGCGTGGACGAAGATTATTCACGAAATTCATTTGAAGATGAATTGAAACTACTGTTAATGGAAGCGAAAATTCGCGGCAAATCACAAAAGGATATTAAAAATATAGTGGAGGAAATTATAAAATGATGTGGCAATTTATTTTATTTTTTAGTTTGGTGTTTATTTTGTTTATCATGCGAAGAATGAACATATATACATTGAAAATAAACGATACATTTATGTTGTTTACAAATTTTCCAAGAGGTCATGAAGATGACGAATTCATCGTCGATTTGCTGGGAAAAACTAAGAAAAAATTGAATATTTTATTTGCGGTGAGCATTGTTTTATCTTTTCTTGTGTTACTTGATTATGATTGGATAATGCTTGTATATTACAATTTAATAGTAGTGTATCTTGTGAGTGCAAATATTATCGAATACAACGCAATGAAAGAAATACGACAATACAAAAAAGACAATAATATATCGACTGAGAGTAGTATTTTGACGTATGATTTGAAGACTTCAAGAGATATTGAAAAAAAGAAAATCAAACTAAAAGCCTGGATAATTCCGCTGTTAGTTCAAATCGTATTGTTGGTAGCTTTTTTCAAAAACAGCGAGATGTTCTTCGTCTACATTTTGTTGCTAGTCGCTATGAGTGTAAGTACAATATTAACTGGATGGTTTTTGGGAAGGAAAAACACCAAAGTTTATTCGACTAATTCTGATGAAAACTTAAAATTGAATGAAGAAAGCATCATAAAAGTGCAACAAACAATGTATGCGATATATATTATGTTTATCGTTTTGGGATTTGTTGTAGCTTATTACTCATCAAAAGATGTTTACAGAATTTTCCCGATTTTTTCATACATTGTTTTGTACACTTTAGCGATAATATTGGCTCTTTTTAAATATCAAACCATAGCAAAAAACTTAACTGCGATTAATAGCGACTTGTATAATGGAGACTTCTTTGATCCGTGGGGTTATTACAATCCGAAAGACGACAGGCTCATGGTTGAAGATGTAAGCGTAAGAAATGGTAATATGACATTTAATAGGGCAAAATTATCAGGCAAAATACTATATGCATTGACTGCTGTATTATTGATTTCAGTTGAATTTTTGATGATAAATATGAGTTTACCAAAAACGTATACTGTAGATAACACGCCAAGCACTCTTACAATTACTGAATCTGTTTACACTACTGTAATTGACAAAAAATCAATCGAAAAAGTTGAGCTAATCGAAGATATCAACAAAACAGATGGCGTTAGATTAAATGGAACATCACTTAAACACTATTCCTATGGGAAATTTAATATCAAAGGAATAGGAAACTGTGATGTGTACATTCATAACGACAATCCAAGAGCTATTTGGATTAAGACTAAGGATAATAAGAACCTTGTGTTTAATTTCCCAACTGTAAAAGAAACTGAAAACTTTTATAAAAACTTACGCTAAGATTTGTATTTGTGGTAAAAAAGTTTACTAAAAAATAGGCAGAATAGGCAATAAAAAAGCAATGATTCACAGAAAATCATTGCTTTTGAATTTAACCTAATAATCTTCTTGCTGTAACAAATGTTCTTTGATAATAGCTTGAGTTGATATCTGATAAGATAACTCCTGTTGATGGGGTAGAAGCGTGGATTAATTTGTTGTTACCAACATAAATCCCAACGTGACTTATTCCGCCACCACCTGTTGCGAAGAACATCAAATCACCTTTCTTCAAGTTTGATTTGGAAACTTTGTATCCGTAAGAAGCTTGCGCTCTTGAACTTGTGCTGATTCCAATACCATAAACTTGTTTGTATAGATAAGATGTAAGTCCTGAACAGTCGAATGATCTTGGACCGTGAGTTCCCCAAACATAAGGCTTACCTAATTGTTTGTAAGCAAGATTTACGATTTTGTCTAATTTATTAGTTTCTTCTTGAACTTGTTGTTCTTGTTTTTTAGGTAAATTTACAAGTGCGTCTACCTTTGGTTTTGCTTGTAGTGATTTACCGGCTAACAAATCTTTAATTCCATTAACTACGAAATTGTCAATTGTGTTTTTGCCACCAAATACCATTGTGTGCATAATTTTTGATTTGTTTTGTTTGAAGAAAGATTCCACAGAATTTGATTTTTGTTCTTGAGTTTTATAATCTTCATTTCTTGGAACATCCATCTTCTTAACTAGAACTATTGGTGCGTTGTATTTTTGAGCTACAGGAGATGCAGCAAGTACATCTACAAATTTTTCTCCACTAGCAACAATTGTTCTTTCAGAATTTACACCTACATGTTTTGCAACTTTTACAGATGTTTGATATCTGTCGTCTCCTGCAATTCTAGTAACTTTTGCAAGCTTGGAAAGTTCGTTTTCGACAATTTTTGAAACGGAATTTTCTCCACCTACTATAGTAATATCTCCTAAAAGACCTTTTTTTCTGAAAGAGTTTAAGTATTCTTTGATTGATTTTGGAACTTCATTTTTCTTAACTAAAAGAACTGGTGCGTTCTTTTTCTTAGCCAAAGAAGTAGAAGAAATCGAATCTGCAAAGTTTTCGCCAGATGCGATAACCACGTTTTGTTTCTTGTTAGAAACTGGGTGAGATATAGTAGCTGATTTTGCATTTACATCGTATCTGTCTTTGCCTTTTACTCTGATGACTTCAATTCCCAAACCATTTAATTCCTTAACTACTTTGGAACTAATAGTTTTTTCGCCACCAGTTATGTAGACTTTTTTTACGCCGTTCAAGGCTTCTTTTGTTAAGTTGTCTAGTTTGTTTGAATCAGTGTAAAGAATTGGTGATTTACCATTTGAAATATTAGTTGCACTGATTGAATCAGAAAATTCATTTGAATTTACAATTACTGCAGTATCTGCATTTTTGAATTCTTTTTCTTTGATTTTCTTAGCTGTTTCAAATCTGTTTTTTGCGTCAATTCTTTCTGTTTTGGCACTTTTTTCTGATTTTACTTCAGCTTCTTTTTTCTCTTCTTTATTATTTTGATTTTTATTAGATATTACTTTATTATTTTCATCTAGCTTTACTTGTATCTTAGTTGTTTCTGTTTTACTTGAATTATCTAATATAGCTTTAACATTTGTTTCTGACTTGTTATTTTCATTATCTGCAAATGAAACATTTGCTCCCAAAGATAATGATACAGCCAAAGTCATAACAAGAAGTGGCTTCTTAAAATTATTCATGTATCCTCCTAATATACTTCAATGAACAAATTTTAATTGCTCATTAAATTTGTAACCAATTTGTAACTTATTTAAATTACTCTAATAGTTTACAAGAATTTTTCATAACTTTCAAACAAATTTGACATTTATTAGCTTAATTTGCTCAATATTTGAGAAACTATGTAAAATTTGCCCAAAACTATTTACAAATCCAAAAATTTGTGAATTACTTGAAAAACACACTTCCCATAAAATGGGGGATAGTTTGTAACCGATTTGTAACTTTTGAAAAAAATACCTTAAAGAGGACATACAAACGGTAATTATTAAAAAAATGTAACAATTGCTGGTTTTTATGAAAAATCGCTTAAAATTTGTTTGGTAACGACTGAAAACTGACATTGTGTTTCAAAATCATTGTAAAAAATTACATTAAAAAAGCACTGATTTTAATCAGTGCTTAGTAGTTTATATTATAAGATGTAGATTTTAACGTTTCTAACTCCCCAGTTACGAGATTGCGCTTTTGTATCCATTACTATATCAATTTTATTTCCTTTAATAGCTCCACCAGTGTCTTCTGCTGTAGCAAATCCGTATCCTTCTACATAAACTCTTGTTCTCAAAGGAATAACCCTTGGATCTACTGCGATAACTCCACGTCTAATTTTTGTTCCAATAGCTGTTACATTCCAACCGCCATTTTCACGTGGGTCAGAAGTATAAGCTGTAGATCTTACTGTAAATACCCTTTTTGCTTTTGTAAGTTGAGCTTGTAAGGAATTTACAGGTTTTTGAGAAGTTTTAGTGTTGCTTTTTCTTAGTTCAGCTTTTTCTTTTTTGTATAATGCATCTGCTTTTGGTGCAGTTTTAAGGCTTTTACCAGCTAATAAATCAGCTATTGATGATGATACGAAATCAGAAATTGAATGATTTCCTTCACAAACTATAACTTGGTCTATGGATTTGTTGTTCTTGAAGAATGCTTCCATAGTAGAGCTTTTGTCGTTTGAAGAATAATCTTTTGCTCTTGTTACATCGTTAGGTTTTGTCAATATTAAAGAAGTATTTAATTTTGTAGCAACAGGTGACATTAATAATGCATCGTTGTAACCATTACCTTCAGCTACGATTACTCTTTTTGCATTAGGGTTAACTTGTTTTGCAACTTTTACGTTAGTAGTGTATCTGTCACGACCAGCAATCCTACTTACATTATTGCTAAAAGTTCTTAAGTAAGATTCTACTTGTTGAGATACTGATAAGTTACCACCAACGATTGTTATACTTCCTATAGCATTGTTTCTCTTTAAAGATAACAAATAACCTTTTATAGATGTAGGAACTTCATTTTTTCTAACGAAAAGTATAGGAGCTTTTTTGTTTTGAGCTAAAATAGCAGATGATATAGCGTCACTATGATTTTCGCCTGAAGTTATAAGTATATTTGTTTTTTGTTTTGTATTTGGATTATGTGTTTTTGCTGCGACTTTAGCATTAACTTCGTATCTATCATGTCCAGCAATTCTTTCAACAATTATTCCCAAACTTTTAAGTTGATTTACTACAGAATTGCTAACGGATTTTTCTCCACCTAAAATGTAAACTTTTTTAGGTTTGTTAGCTTTTAGGTTTGCCAATGTTTTACTATCTAAAGAAGATTGGTTAGAAAATAATATTGGAGTGTTACCTCTTGATAGTGAAACAGCAGATAGTGAATCTACAAATGTTGAGCTATTTGTTAGAATAACTGTATTTGATTTTGAAAAATATTCATTTCTTATATTAGTAGCTGTTTCGTATTTACTTGATGAAGTGATTTTCTTCACATCGGCTCTTTTGACTGCTTTTACTTCAGCAGGTTTTTTCAAAAGTTCTTTTGAATCTTCAACGCCTTCAGTCAAATCTTCTTTTGTAGAATCTTTTTTATCTTCTTGATCTTCTTTATCTTCTTTTTCAATATTTTCAGTATTAACTTTTTCAGTTTGTTGTGCACCATTGGATTTGATGGAATCCTCTGCATTCACATTTTCTTGATCTTTAATTGTATTTTGCAAATTTGTAGTGTAATTTAAAGCGTCTTGTTTTACTTCTTCTACAAGCTTTGTATTGTCAACATCAGCAAATGAAGAAGTTGCATTTAAAGCAGAAAAGGTAAACATTAATCCCATCACTAACAATGGTTTTTTTATATTGTTCATTTTTCCTCCTAATTTTACGATTAAAAGTTTTTAATCTGCAAATTTAATATAATATATTGTAACACATTTGTAACTTATTGTAACTTTTTTGTAATAAATTAGGTTAAAAAAACGTTAAATATTACAAAAACGTAACATTTAATGTGCGAAATTTTCGTTATATGTCATTTATTATTTGCGTATAAATTGATTAGAATATAAAATATAATAAGGAGGGAACTTATGAAAACAGTAAAATTAAGTGCAGTTGTCAAAAAATTGGACTTGCATGTTGTAAGGACAAGTTCTGATTATGAAACTATCGAAATAACAAATTCTGAAATAAACAGACCAGGGTTACAACTTTCAGGGTTTTTAGAAGAATTTCCATTCAGAAGAATTCAATTGTTTGGTAAGGCAGAGCTTGCATATTACATGGCGATGGATATTGAACTAAGAAAAGAAAGAGTAAGAGCGATGATGGAATATGATATTCCTTGCATTGTGTTTTCGCATTATGCTCAAATTCCAGATGAGGTTAGAAAATTAGCTGAAGAATACGATAAAACGTTGTTGATTTCAGACAGAACTACTACAAGACTTATTTCTGCTCTTGATGAAGTATTGGAATATTTTTTGAGTGAAGAAGATACTATACACGCATCTTTATTAGATGTATTTGGTATGGGTGTTTTGTTGATGGGAGATAGTTCTGTAGGAAAAAGCGAAACTGCTTTGGACTTGGTTACTAGAGGACACAGACTTGTTGCAGATGATGTCGTGGAAATTAGAAAAATCGAAAAAGGATTGTTGGCACAAGCTCCTCTTAATATAAGGCATTATTTGGAAGTTAGAGGTCTTGGAATTTTAGACATTCAGAGATTATACGGTACCGGTTCTGTAAGATTAACTACTTTTATAGATTTGGTAATCAAGCTTGAAAAATGGCAAGACGACAAAGAATACGATAGAATTGGACTTGACGATCATACTACAGAAATTTTGGGAGTTGAACTTCCTTATCTTGAAGTTCCTGTTAAACCAGGTAGAAATATCGCTATGATTGTTGAGGTTGCAGTTAGAAATCAAAGACAAAAACTTTTGGGTTATAACGCTGCACAAGAGTTGAATAATAAGTTAATTGCCAACATGAAAAAAGATACTGAGGAACATAGAAAGCAGTTAAAAAATAACAAAAAATAATTTCACAATAAAATTTTTTGACCAAGTTTGTTATTCTTGCAATGAGAATTTTATTGAGTTATAATTATTCGTAGAGCGGATTGAATCCGTTTTAATTTAAACAATTTATTTATTTATATATAGGGGGTTAAATAAATGGCAAAACACATGAAAACCATGGACGGAAATACAGCAGCAGCTCATATAGCTTATGCATTTTCAGATGTGGCAACTATTTATCCAATTACTCCATCATCACCAATGCCAGAAGCAATTGATGTTTGGGCAGCAGATGGACGTAAAAACTTATTCGGTGAAACTGTACAAGTAACTGAATTACAATCAGAAGGTGGAGCAGCTGGTTCTGTACACGGGGCTTTAGTTGCAGGGGCTTTGGCATCTACATTTACAGCATCACAAGGTTTGTTGTTAATGGTACCAAACATGTACAAAATTGCCGGAGAAAACTTACCTGGTGTATTCCACGTATCAGCAAGAGCTTTGGCATCACATGCACTTAGCATTTTTGGTGACCACCAAGACGTTATGGCAGCAAGACAAACAGGTTTTGCATTGTTATGTTCAGGTTCAGTTCAAGAAGTTATGGACTTAGCAGCAGTAGCTCACCTTTCTTCTATTAAAGGTAAAGTACCATTCTTACATTTCTTCGATGGTTTCAGAACAAGTCACGAAATTCAAAAAATCGAAGTTATGGATTATGAAGACTTAGCTAAGATTGTTGACTGGGAAGCTATTGATGAATTCAGAAGAAATGCTTTAAATCCAGAAAATCCTAAGACTATGGGTACAGCTGAAAATCCAGACGTTTATTTCCAAGGTATGGAAGCATCTAATACATACTATGAAGATATCGTTGGTATTACAGAAGGCTATATCAATGAAATTAACAAGATTACAGGCAGAAACTACGGATTATTCAACTACTATGGTGCAGATGACGCTGAAAATATTATAGTAGCTATGGGTTCAGCAACTGAAACTATTGAAGAAACTGTAGATTACTTGGTAGGAAAAGGCGAAAAAGTAGGGGTAGTTAAAGTTCACTTATACAGACCTTTCTCTAAAGAACATTTCTTAAATGTAATTCCAAAAACAGTTAAGAAAATTGCAGTTTTAGATAGAACTAAAGAAAAAGGTTCATTAGGAGAACCTCTATATCTTGACGTTAGAGATTGTTTCTATGACCAAGAAAATAAACCAGTTATCGTTGGTGGTATCTATGGTTTAGGTTCAAAGGACACAACTCCTACTCACATTAACACAGTTTACGAAAACTTAAAACAAGATCAACCAAGAACACAATTTACTATCGGTATAGTAGATGATGTTACTCACAGATCATTAGAAGTAAAAGATACTATAAACACTTCACCTGAAGGAACTATCAGATGTAAGTTCTGGGGATTCGGTTCTGACGGTACAGTAGGTGCTAACAAATCAGCTATCAAGATTATAGGTGATGGTACTGACATGTACGCTCAAGGTTACTTCGACTATGACTCTAAAAAATCTGGTGGGGTTACAATGTCTCACTTAAGATTTGGTAACAACCCAATTCACTCAACTTACCTATTAGATGAATCAGATTTCATTTCTTGTTCAAAACAAGCTTATGTATATCAATACGATTTATTAAGAGGTTTAAGAAAAGGTGGTACATTCTTACTAAACTGTATCTGGAATGAAGAAGAATTAGACACTCACCTTCCAGGCAAATTAAAGAAATACATCGCTGAAAACGACATTAAATTTTACACAATCAACGCTTCTAAGATTGCAGCAGAAGTAGGATTAGGTGGAAGAACTAACATGATTATGCAAGCTGCATTCTTCAAATTATCTAAAGTATTACCTATAGATGAAGCTATTAAGAAATTAAAAGAATCTATAGTTCATAACTACGGAAGAAAAGGTGAAGATATTGTAAACATGAACTACGCTGCAGTAGATCAAGGTATCGATCAACTTGTAGAAATCAATGTTCCAGCTGAATGGAAAAATGTTGAAGAAGACGTTGAAAAAGACGCTAACCTTCCAGAATTCGTAAAAGAAGTTGCAAGTGTAATGAATGCACAACAAGGTAATGATTTACCAGTATCTGCATTCAAAGACAGAGCAAATGGTGAATTCCCAATGGGAACTTCAGCTTACGAAAAGAGATGTATCGCTCTTAACGTTCCAGAATGGCAAATGGATAAATGTATCCAATGTAACCAATGTGCTTATGTATGTCCACACGCAGTTATCAGACCATTCTTATTAAATGAAGAAGACAGAAAGAACGCTCCTGAAACTTTCGAAAGCAAAAAAGCAGTTGGTAAGGGATTCGAAGATTTAACATTCAGAATCCAAGTTTCACCAGCAGACTGTACAGGTTGCGGTAACTGTGCTGATGTATGTCCAGCAAAAGAAAAAGCATTAATCATGAAACCTTTCGAAGAACAACATCTTGCACAAAAAGACAACTGGACTTACGCTGTAGAAAAAGTTGGATACAAAGAAGACTTAATGCCAGCAGAAAAAACAGTTAAAGGCTCACAATTCCAACAACCATTGTTTGAATTCTCTGGAGCATGTGCTGGTTGTGGAGAAACTCCATACGCTAAATTAATCACTCAATTATACGGTGATAGAATGCTTATAGCTAACGCTACAGGTTGTTCATCAATCTGGGGTGCAAGTGCTCCTTCAACTCCTTACTGCACAAATGCTGAAGGTAAAGGACCAGCTTGGGCTAACTCATTATTCGAAGACAACGCTGAATACGGATATGGTATGCACTTAGCTATCAAGAAGATCAGATTACAATTAAAAGAAAAAATGCAAGCATTCTTAGACTTGAACATTGAAAGTCCATTGAATGCACCATTCAAGAAATTCGTTGAAAACATGGACGATGTAGCTACATCAAAAGCATGTGCGGCAGAAATCTTACAACACTTAGATGACAACACTAATAACGAAGAAGCTGAAGAATTATTGAAATATATAAGAACAGACAGAGACTTCTTAATTAAGAAATCTGTATGGATCTTCGGTGGAGACGGTTGGGCTTATGATATCGGATACGGCGGATTGGATCACGTATTAGCATCTGGTGAAAACATCAATGTTATGGTATTCGATACAGAAGTTTACTCAAATACTGGTGGACAAGCTTCTAAGTCAACTCCAACAGCAGCTGTAGCACAATTTGCTGCAAGTGGTAAGAAAGTTAGAAAGAAAGATTTAGGATTAATGGCATCAACTTACGGATACGTATACGTAGCACAAATCGCTATGGGTGCTAACCAAAATCAAACATTAAAAGCTATTAGAGAAGCAGAAGAATATGATGGACCATCATTAATCATCGCTTACTCACCATGTATCAACCACGGTATTAAAGCTGGTATGGGTAAGAGCCAACGTCAAGAAAAATTAGCTGTAGAAGCTGGTTACTGGCACTTATACAGATTCGATCCAACTCTTGCAGAAGAAGGAAAGAATCCATTCCAATTAGACTCTAAAGAACCAACTGGATCATTCCAAGACTTCATCAGAGGAGAAGTAAGATACTTGTCATTACGAAAATCATTCCCTGAACAAGCTGAAGAATTATTCCAAGAAGCTGAAAGAGATGCTAAGGAAAGATACAACACTTACAAGAGAATGGCAGAAATGGATTATTCTAACTCAGTTGAAGATTCACAAGAACCACAAGAAAACCTTGAAAAAGAAGGTAAAAAGTTGAATCTGTAGAAAAAGCTAAGGAAGAAGAAGGCGCAAAGAAAGAAGACGTTGTAAATCCAAATTCTACAAATAGATAATATAATGAAAACACTGTGAGAATTATGACCTGAACCCGTAAACACGGAATAATTTAATAATATTTTAAGCGGAATGTAAT